>DAHUXF010000495.1 GCA_027307295.1 Acidobacteriaceae bacterium | reverse complement strand
GGCAACCTGGAGAGGGCATTAACCGCAGCCAGCAAGAAACGTGCCCAGCGATTCGCGAAACAATGGATCAAACAGCATCCGGGATCCCAACAAGAAGAAGATGATGAGAAGGAAGAGCGTTAGGGCATCCCAGACTGCCTGTGCGTTTTTTCGCCATAGATTTGCGCAGATGGAACGCAGATCAGGAAATTCAGCAGCACATCAAAGTGAAAAACGCGAATCTATTTGGATATCTGTTTGCGCGCGTGATGCCGAAAGTAATTATGAATTTTCTGTTGTTGCCCATTTTGGAATAAGAAAGCTGGCTCCAATGGCGATAGCAATTCCATTCGCGAAAAGGCAGTAAATACAACATATTCCTTCCAGAATTTGCACTGTCCTTGGTGCCGCTTGCGGCCAATAACCAGGCCGTGCAGGGCTGGATTCGCACCGGCGGCGTAACTACCGTAACTTGTTTGCCCTTGGGCCAGCCGCTATCGTCAATTCTGCTCTTGAACTTGGGTTTCCGTGTGCGGCAGGTTTGGAGCAAACGCTGCCGAGATGCAGAGGAGATGCCGCAATGGCAACAGAAATTACCTTCATTGAATGTCCTTACGGGGATTCTTTTCCCGTCCGCAAGACATCAAGCCGCTCAACCGGCATTCAGCAAATTATCTGTCCCCGCTGCGGACACGGTTTTGAAGTTATGCTGGAGCACTCCGTGGAGCGTCTTTCGCAGGAATCGAACCTTGCGCTGGTAACGCCGGCGCCCCGCTTTGCCTGAGCTGCCCCATCGCAGCCTGGATCGCTGCTGAATGGCAGACCAGATTAATGTTCTGATCTCTGCAATAACTCCGCCAGATGATTGCCCCAGATTGCAGGCAGGGAATGTGTCCCATGGCCGCGCGTCTGGTCGGTGATGGGCAGCAGCACGAATTTGCCGTTCTTCACGCGCTGAATGTCGCGGTCAATGATCTTTAATTCCGGCGGATTGATGGTATCGTCGGCGGAATTAACGGCGGTCAGAGGCGCGGTAATCTTCTCCAGTTGCGGCTCCGGATTGTAATTCCGTGACGCATCAAAATAGTAGAGCATGTCATTGGCGTCCGTGGACTTGATGCGCGCAGCGATAAAATTTTCCAGGAAAGTGTCAGCCTTGTCGCGGGTCGGCTCGTCTTTCTGCATCTGCAACGGCGCGCTGCCCATGATGAGCAGGATATCGAGCGCAGCCGCCAAGCCATGCGGCTGCTGTTTGTATTCGCCATTGTTCCATTCAGGATCAGTCCGGATGGCGTCCAGTACCATGCGCCGCATCATGCGGTTGCGTCCGGCGATCTCCACCGGCTGGCTGGCCAGCGGCATGGCCGCGTCTATAAAGTCCGGGTGCTGTTCCGCCCACAGCCACGTATGCATGCCGCCCATGGACGTGCCCATCACCAGCCGGAGATGGTCCACGCTCAACCCTTGTGTGAGCAGGCGGTATTGCAGCTCAATCATGTCGTCATATTCATAATGGGGAAAACGCATGTGCAGGCCGTCACTGGGCTTGCTGGATTCGCCATGTCCCACGTTGTCTGGCAGGATGATGAAATATTTGGTTGCGTCCAGTAGCTGGCCTGCGCCAAACAACACACCGCCGAAAGTGGCGGAAAGAAACTGCCTCCCCGTACCGCCGGTGCCATGCAGGATCAGCACGGCATTGCGTATTTTCCCGTTTGCGCCTTTTTGCGGTGTGCCCAGCGTGTAATAGTGCAGCTTGACCTCAGGAAGCTTTTCTCCGGATTTGAACGTAAAGTCCTTGACCACAAAAGTGCCGGACTGCGGCGTGGGATAGTCAGCGGCGTAGACAACGCCACACAGCAAAAAAGCAACGGCAGCAATAGCAAGACAGCGTGGCTTCATGGAGCGCTCCTTAGGACGCGAACGGGATGCGACGCAAAAGCTTAAATTCTGTTGACGACTAAAGCAACCGCCATGACATTTAACCGCGCAGGTTCCTCAAAACCCATAGTCGTGTCTGTTTGGCTATAATGGCGAACCATTCTTTTAACACATGTTCTTAAACACATGTTCTTTAACACATGTTCTTTAACACATGTTCTTTAACACATGGGAGACATCATGCTCGATCGCAGGGCTTTTCTTGCAGCTTGTTCACGTTTGGGACTCACCACGACCCTCTTGCCCGGAGTGCTCTGGGCCATGGCCGATGAAAAAGGCAAAGTCACGCGCGAAATGATTGACAGCGCGGCGGCCATCGCTGACGTCCATATCGCCGACGAATACAAGGACATGATGCTGGAAGACCTCACTGGATATTCGGAAGGTTTTAACGCCATTTATGAGCTGCACCTGAAGAATGAAGTAGCGCCCGCGGTGATTTTTGATCCCGTGCTGCCAGGGATGAAGCTTGAGACCGAGCGGCGTCCGATGAAGATTTCCGCCGCGCCGAATGTCTCCGGTTCCGCCCCCAAGAACCTTGAGGACGTGGCGTTTTATTCCGTGCGCCAGCTGGCCGAGCTGGTGCGGACGAAAAAAGTTTCGTCCAGCGCCCT
>DAHUXF010000494.1 GCA_027307295.1 Acidobacteriaceae bacterium | reverse complement strand
GCCTGAGGATTGCACAGGCTGCACGCTATGTGTTGACGCGTGTCCGGCCAGGAGCAAGACCGATGCAAACCATAAGGCGCTTAACATGGTCGCGCAGCCGCCGGCGCGCCAGCGCGAGATAAAAAACTGGGAATTCTTCCTCAGCCTGCCTGAGTTCAATCGCGAGAAGCTCTCGTTTGGACAGGTGAAGGACGTGCAGCTGCTTCAGCCCCTTTTTGAATTTTCCGGCGCTTGTTCCGGCTGCGGAGAGACGCCGTACATCAAGCTGATGACCCAGCTCTTCGGCGAAAGAACAATCGTCGCCAACGCCACGGGATGTTCTTCCATCTACGGCGGCAACCTGCCCACCACTCCTTATGGCCAGAACCACCAGGGCCGCGGGCCGACGTGGGCCAACTCGCTTTTCGAAGACAATGCCGAGTTCGGCCTTGGTCTCCGTCTGTCACAGGACAAGCAGATGGCTTACGCGCGCGAACTCGTCACGCGGCTGGCCGGAACCATTGGCGACACGCTGGCTACGGCATTGCTCTCCGCCGACCAGACTACAGAAGCTGGAATCAGGGAACAACGGGAACGCGTGGCCCTGCTCAAGAATATTCTGCAGCTTAGCCCGGACAACCTGGACGCCAAAGACCTGCAGGTGCTGGCGGATTCGCTCATCAAGCGCAATATCTGGATCGTTGGCGGCGACGGCTGGGCCTATGACATTGGCTATGGCGGACTGGACCACGTGCTGGCTTCCGGGCAGAACGTCAACATCCTGGTGCTGGATAGCGAGGTTTATTCCAACACCGGCGGACAGACTTCCAAATCCACGCCGCGCGGGGCAGTGGCCCGGTTCTCCGCTGGAGGAAAGTCAACTCCCAAAAAAGACCTGGCGCTGATGGCCATGGTGTACGGCAACGTTTATGTGGCCCGCGTAGCCATGGGCGCAGGCGACATGCAAACACTTAAGGCATTTAATGAAGCCGAATCTTACAACGGGCCGTCGCTCATCATTGCTTACGCTCATTGCATCGCGCATGGCATTGATATGACGCATGGACTTACCCAGCAAAAGCTGGCTGTGCAGTCAGGCCACTGGCCGCTGTTCCGCTTCGATCCCAGACGAACAGCGGAGGGCAAAAATCCGATGCAACTTGATTCCCGCCCCCCTTCCGTGCCGCTGGAAGACTATCTCTATAATGAAACCCGCTATACCATGTTGCGGCAGTCCCATCCCGAGGATGCCAAAAAACTGCTGGAAGAAGCACGGCAGGACGTGACCGACCGCTGGAAAATGTATGAAACCTGGGCAGGCATGGGCCCCGCGGGTAAGGGATAATAAAGCAAGAGTTTGCTCTATGAATGGGAGCTGCGCAGAACAGCGTTTGTTCTGCGTTGGTATTCAGGAGTGGGCTCGGGAGGAAGTGCGTGAAAACCGTCTTTGTGATTGGCGCCGGTCCGGCAGGAATGTTTGCGGCACAGAAGATTGCCCAGGGCGGACATGACGTTATCATCCTGAACCGTGACATCAAGCCCGGCGGATTGGCCGAGTACGGCATCTATCCCACCAAAGACAAGATGAAGATTGGCCTGCGCAAGCAATTTGCCAAGGTCCTCAGCTTGCCCAATGTCCATTACTTTGGCCACGTCGCCGTGGGCGAACAAGCGCCGGTATCGATCGCAGACCTGCATCAGTTTGCGCCTTCTGCCATGGTCTTTGCCATTGGCGCGCAAGGGACAAAAAAACTGGGGCTGGCGGGCGAAACGGCCAGGGGCGTGTACGCAGCCAAGGATTTCGTCTATAGCTACAATCTGCTGCCTCCTTTCACCTCGCATGATTTCTCCACGGGCAAACGCGTGGCCATTGTCGGCATGGGCAATGTGATGGTGGATATTGCGCGCTGGCTGCTGATTGATGCGCCGCATAAAACTGCGGAAGAGGTTGTGGTGGTGGCGCGGCGCGGCCCCTTTGAAGCGAAATTCGATAAAAAAGAATTTGACTACATTGAAGAGTTTTTGGACCGCAAAGCTTTTGACCAGGAGTTGCACCGTATCCAGCCGCAGTTGGCCGCCATAGGGCAGGACATCAGCAAACTGGCGGAGGAAACTTTTCCAGTACTGGCCACTCCGGCGGCGGAGCATCCGCAGGGCAAGCCGCGTTTGCGCTTCCGCTTCCTGTGCTCGCCGCAGGCCATTCATGCGAATGCCGCCGGGCGTATTGACCGCCTGTCCGTTACAGAAAACGTTCTTTCCGAGCGCGATGGCAGCATCGCATGCAAGGCCACGGACAAGACGGCGGAAGTCGAGGTCGATACCATGATCTTTGCCATCGGCGACGTGGCCGACCCTACGGTGGGCTTACCCTACAGCCGTGACAGCTACGTTACCAACCCGGACCAGAGCGATCCCAAGCGCGCAGCGTATGAGCTGTTTGATCCGCAAAGCGGCAAAGCGCTTGACGGCATGTATGCCGTGGGCTGGGCGCGCAAGGCCAGTGATGGATTGGTGGGAATTGCGCGGCATGACGCTGAGGTGGGCGCAGCGCACGTTCTCAAG
>DAHUXF010000493.1 GCA_027307295.1 Acidobacteriaceae bacterium | reverse complement strand
TTGTCCGTGGGGAACCATTGGATACGGACACCGTTGAAGAACCAGGGTGTGTTGGATGAAACATATGAGGGCTGGTACGCCCAGTTATCAAAGTTGTAGTAGCTGAAGAGGCCGATGTAGGAAACGAAAATTCCGGCGTCAAAGTTGAGCCCGTGGTTCACGTTGAAGTGATAACCGCCGTTGGCCTCAGAAAAATATTTGTACGCGCCGCGAAGGTCCCACTGTCCACGGCCCGGGCTGGCATCGTTGCGCGGCGTGGTGACACCGAACATGCCTCCCATCGTGAGGATTCTTGCCCGGACATTCTCCCAGTGGAGATCGCCGCCGAAGCTGATTTGCTCTATTTGCACTTCGTTGGAACGAAAAGTCTCGGTTGAACCACCGAGACTGTCGTCCTGGGGATGATTGAAGCTGCTGATGTAGTTTGCATCGAAGCGTATTTCCGGGGTGAAGAACTTCGAGTCCCACACTGCGTCCTTGTTGCGCGCGTTGCCGTTGAGCCAGGTCCAGTCAGCATAAGCGAAAGGCGCTGATGGCTCCGGCTTTTGTCCGGGCTTGGCTCCCTGTTCTGTGCTGCCTTGCGACACCGGTATTGGTCTTGCCAAGGAACTGCTGACATCCGCTGTCGCCGGCGGCGCATTCGTTATTGTGGCGTTTACCAGCGTCGGCGTGCCGCCCTGCTGCGCCTTGAGTTGTGCTTCCAGTTCAGCAATGCGCGCACGCATCTGTTGAAGCTCTTTGAGAACCTCAGCATTTGAATTGGCGCTGTTGGAGTTGGTCACACCGGGACCGGCGCTCGCACCCGGCCCAGACGAAGAATCAGCCGCCATTTTCTGAGCTTGTGGAACAACCTGTGCGAGAGCCATCACGCCTGGAGCAGCAAGCCAGCCAGCAGCCAATGCCAAGGCGCAGGCGGAGGTCCTGATTTGAAAGATTATTTTTATAGCCTTCATTCTGATTCCAGCCCTTTCATGACAAAATTTTGTTTTGCGTCCACGGGTACGGTGCTGTTGCGCAGTTCACCATGATCTGCCCGTGAGCCAGGAAGCTTTCTGGTATCTATGACCAGCTTCATCCATTCCCACCGCCAGACAAAGTCCGAATGGTTGTTCTGGTGGTTATTCAGGACGCCAATGGGTCAACCTCGTTGCGCGTATTCGCTGTTCAGTACCCTTCACCGGGATAGTTGTCATTTCACACTTTCTCCACCCAACAACTTTTTCAAACATAGTTCCGGAGCCAGACCGTTCAAATGACACACATCACAACGCTATGTTGGTCTTTGAGTTCATAAACAGCTCTGGTTACGGTTGGGGCTTTCAGCCTTTTTGCAACGACCGCTGGGTGCGCCATTTGTAGACGCGGGCGTGAAATCACTGAAGTTGTGCCTGGGGTTTGCGGCATTTGTTTACCTCGTGCACCGTCCGAATCAACACCGGCAACGCGCACCGGCAGGCCAACCGCTTTGCGGCCTTGCTTCAGAGCGCGGGTAAATCCATTCAGACACCAGAGAAGAAATCCACTCGATGTGCAGCATACGATCATAAAAAAGATGATTTGCGTTGTCATAACCGACCTCCAGTTCCGATTACATTTCCGGATCGGCGGACAACGTCAGTGGACAACACTTTCCATAAGAATGTACTAAGGGATTCCTAAATATTCCCTAAAGCCCCAGAGAAAATAAATTGCGCGAGAAGTCGCGCAGCCATCGTGGTCCAGAGAGACTACAGGAGAGGTTTTGGTGCGGGACGCATGGATAGGGATCAGCTTTTTTCAGGCCGGAAGCGATAGCCAATCCTGGGCTCGGTAAGGATGTAGCGCGGGGTATCGCTGGGCTCAATTTTCTTGCGCAGCTGGTTCATGAAGACCCACAGGTATTCCGCTGACTGAACATTTTGTCCGCCCCACACGGCGCTGAGCAGTGCGCGATGAGTAAGGACTTTGCCAGGATGGCGCGCCATATAAACCAGCAGGTCAAACTCCTTGGGCGTGAGATGCACTTCCTTTTTCTTCACGGTGACAATTCTTGTTTGCAGGTCAATATGAAAATCACCGGCGGCTATTGGTTCAGCAGATTCATCCTCATTAAGATTCACCCGCCGCAGACACACCCGGATTCTGGCCAGCAGTTCATTAATGCTGAAGGGTTTGGTGACGTAGTCGTCCGCGCCCTTATCCAGCGCCTCGATCTTGTGTTTGTCCTCGCCCCTCACCGAGAGCACGATGATGGGGACCCGGGAGCGGTCCCGGATATTTTCGCAGAGCTCGACCCCATTCATTTTAGGCATGGAGAGGTCGGTAATTACCAGATCAGGTTTCCATGTCTCAAAAACTTCCAGCCCGGCTTCGCCATCATTGGCAACCTGAATTTCATAGCCGTGCATGGACAAGCTGGTCTTCAGAACGCGCGTGATCTGCGGTTCATCGTCCACAACCAGAATCCTGCATCGGTCAGGCATGGTTTTCCTATTGCAGCAAAGCGCCGGTGCACCCTGCGGCCCATCATTTGGATAAACAGGCCGCCTAAAGAAATGCCAAC
>DAHUXF010000492.1 GCA_027307295.1 Acidobacteriaceae bacterium | reverse complement strand
CCATGACAAGGCATCCAAGCGCGGGCGGCTGGCGCTGCATTTGAAAAATGGAAACTGGAGCACAGTTCGCCGCCGCAGAGGCGCGGACGATCCTGACGACCGGCTGAAACCAGTTTTTTGCGATGGAGAAATGCTGGTGTATCACAGCGTGGCAGAAGTCCGCCGCAGGTCACGGCTGAATGAGATGGAAGCAGTGCAGGGCAGCGGCTAATTTTCGGCGGAAGTCGTGGGTTCCTTCTCGGAGGATTCCTCTTCGTCCAGTATTTCTATGACCGATGTCTCCGATACCACCATCTCCATCACCAGTGTTTCCGTGCCTGATGCTTCCGCGTCCAGAGCTTCTGCATCCATGGTTTCCGCATCAATGATTTCCGCGTCCATGGTTTCGGTATCCACTGTTTCAATGTCCAGGGTTTCAGCTTCGAGGGTTTCCGCTTCCAGGGCTTTGAAGAACCGTCCGGCAAGCATGTTCGCCGTGGCCTGGATCATCCGTTGCCCCACGCTTGCCAGCAGGCCGCCAACTTTGACTTCGCCGGTATATTGAATGGACGTTCCGCCATCCTCTTCCGTCAGGTTGAATTCGCCCGTTCCTTTGGCAAATCCTGGCTGCCCTTTGCCATCCACCACCAGCTTGTAATGCTCGGGTGCAGTAATATCCAGCAGTGAGACTGTAGCAGTGAAGATGCCTTTCACCGGGCCCACGCCAGCTTTTAGCTTGGCGTTGTACTCATTTTCTCCGGTCTGCTCCATATGCTGGCAACCGGGGATACACTTTTGCAGCGCCGCCGGATCCACGAGCGCGGCGAATACCCGGTCGCGAGGCGCTTCAATTTTCTGCGTTCCTTCAATCTTCAAGCTAAATCCTTTGCTACATAAGCACAAAGGCCGTCAAAGGTTTTGGCCCATCCTCAAGATACTTTCTTGACGTCTTTGCGGTACAGATCATTGCGTTACAAGATCATTTTACACGCGCCGCGGCAGCCTCCAGCGCCCTGCGCGTGTATACAGCCGCCAATTGTTTGCGATACTCCGTGGACGCATATAGATCAGAGCTTATGTCGGCTCCTTCAGTTGCATGGGCGGCAGCAGCAGCCAATGTTTTTGCGTCCAATGGATTGCCTTTAAGGGCGGCTTCCACTTTAGCGGCCCGATATGCCTTGGGCGAGACACCCGTGATTCCCACGCCGGCTGACTGGCATTTCCCGCCATCGACTGACAGATTGACCGCTACGCCGACCACGGCAAACCCTGAAGCAGGATGCCGGACTTTCACATACGCCTGTCCGACTTTGCCTTTGGCTGCCGGAATACGTATCTCGCGCAAAATCTCCCCAGGCTGGAGCGCTGTGGTAAGCATTTCAACGAAGAACTCTGATGCCTTGATGATGCGATCGCCTTTCGCGCTGGTTGCCACAATCTCGGCGTCCAGGGCAAGGATCGCGGGAGGCCAGTCTGCGGCAGGATCAGAGTGGGCCACGCTTCCGCCGATGGTGCCTTTGTTGCGTACCTGCATGTCGCCCAGGTTGGCGGCAGTTTCCGGCAGCAGCGGACACGCGCGCCGCAACAAGTCAGATGTTTCCACCTGGAAGTGGGTGGTCATGGCGCCAATGCGGATCTGCCCGCCTTCTTCCTTGATATAAGCAAGGTCCTTGATGCGTCCCAGGTCAATAAGAACCTTGGGTTGCATGAGGCGCAGCTTCATTGCGGGAAGCAGGCTATGCCCGCCGGCCAGGATTTTGGCGTCATCTTTATGCCGGGCCAGAAGCGAAATTGCTTCGTCCAGGCTCTTGGCGGCGATGTAATCGAAACTCGCTGGGATCATAAAATCTCTCCTGCCCTCGGCTCATTTGGTGGTGCGCGGCATTTCTGCCCACGCTGTTTGGGTTATGCAGCGCCCGCGGAATTCTTTTTGATGATCTGCCATATGTTTTCCGGCTTAATCGGCATATCCATGTGCCGGATGCCGAAGGGTGAAAGCGCATCCACCACGGCAGATACAATGGCGGGTGTTGCGCCAATGGTTCCAGCTTCGCCCACGCCTTTTACGCCCATCGGATTCACCGGTGATGGAGTCTCCGTGCTGTCAAGCTCCATATGAGGAATCATGGCAGCTTTTGGAATGGCATAGTCCATCAGCGTTCCGGTCACAAGCTGGCCCTGATCGTCATACACAACTTCTTCATAAAGCGCCTGGCCGATGCTCTGGACAATTCCCCCATGGACCTGGCCATGTACCAGCATGGGATTGATCTGCTTACCACAGTCATCCACGGCAACATAGCGCTGGAATTCTATTTCGCCGGTTTCTTTGTCAATCTCCACAACGGCAACATGCGTGCCGAATGGGAAGGTAAAATTCTTGGGTTCAAAGAATGACGTGGCGGAAAGTCCTGGCTCCATATCTGGCGGAAGGCTTCTGGCCAAGTGCGCTGCCAGCGCCACTTCCTGAATGGTCACGGCATTGCCACCGGGTTTCGATGCGTCACTGTATTTGCCATCGATGCAAGAGGCAGTTTCGCATTGCAGCAGATGCGCCGCGAGCTTG
>DAHUXF010000491.1 GCA_027307295.1 Acidobacteriaceae bacterium | reverse complement strand
GGGTCCGCCGCGTGCGCGCAGAAATTGCTCCACATGATTCTGTCCAGAGGTTTGCAGCGCTTGGCGTTGACATCTTTCTGTGCCAGGGCCATTTCACCAGCACGCGATCCATTGAAGTGGAGGGCGAGCGTCTGGAGTTCAGCAAAGCCATCATTGCCACTGGCGCTCGCGCTGCTGTGCCGGCCATCCCCGGTCTGCCAGAGGCGGGCTACCTCACCAATGAAACTGTTTTTTCCCTGACGGCACTGCCCCGGCGCTTGATTGTGATTGGCGGCGGACCTATTGGTTGTGAACTGGCGCAGGCCTTTGCCCGTCTCGGCAGCCAGGTAACGCTAGTGAGCGATGTCCCCATGCTTCTACCGAAAGATGATGCCGACGCCGCAGCGCGGCTAGAGCAGCAGTTCCGGAATGAGGGGATTGGTTTACTCCTGGGCGCTAAGGTAGTGCGGGCGGAACGGTCAGCAGTAGGAAAGATCTTGATTGTCGATCGCGGCAAAGATGGCGAGACCGTAGTTGCCGATGAGATTTTGCTGGCTGTGGGCCGAACGCCGAATATTGAAGGATTGAGCCTTGAGGCTGCTGGAGTGGAGTATGACAGCAAGGGCGTCAAGGTTGATGATCATCTACGCACATCCAATAAAAAGATCTTTGCTGCCGGAGACATCAGTTCGCGCTATCACTTCACGCATGCGGCGGAGGCGCTGGGACGGATCGCGCTGCAGAACACGCTGTTCTTTGGACGGAAACGGGCCAGTGATCTGGTAATTCCATGGTGTACATATACCGATCCTGAGATAGCGCACGTTGGATTGACAGAAAAAGAAGCTGAAAAAAATGGAATTGATGTTGCCACATTGACCCTTCCACTGGCGGAGATTGACCGGGGCATTGTGGATGGCGACACAGCCGGGTTTGCCCGCGTGCATTTCGGCAAGAAAGACGGACGCATTCTGGGCGCAACGCTGGTCAGCCGCCATGCCGGTGAAAGCATTGGCGAATTGGTTTTGGCAATACAAAAGAGGATGAAGATTGGCGAACTCGGGGCCGTGATTCATCCTTATCCAACCGAAGCAGAGATCATCAAGCGGCTGGGAGATACTTCCATGCGTGGCCGTCTGAAGCCCTGGATGAAGCAATGGCTGACGCGCATCTTCCAGTGGCGGCGATAACACCAATTATGCGGTGAAAGATGCCCCGGCGCTTTGCGGAAAGAATTGTTGAAACGCTGTCACAATCCGGGCTGGCAGGCCGTCGTCCGCCTTTTTTCCTAAAAGCTCATGGCCCGCGCCCTCAATTTCCAAACGTTGTTTTTCCGCCGGGATCAACTCCAATGCCAGCTTCATCTCGGCCTGCGAGCCAAAGGGGTCGCGCGAACCATGCACAAAGAGCGCTGGAGTTTTCAGCTGCGGGAAATGAGCGGTCCGCAGCTCAGCTGGTTTTCGCGGGGGATGCAGTGGATAAGACAGAAGAAGCAGACCATCCGCCAGGCCGGGCTGTTCCGATGCAAGCATCGATGACTGACGGCCGCCATAGGAATGTCCGCCAAGAAAGATGCGGCCTGTTGATTTCTGGCGCATTGCAGAGACAGCATGCTGCAAGCCCAGGCGGTCGCGCGTGGCCATGGCCGGAAATGGCGGGCCGAATGGACGCGATTGGCGAAAAGGCAAGTCGCATCGTAAAACAAGAAATCCTGCACTTGCAAAAGCGCCGGCCAGCGCGGTCAGCAGTCTGGATTGACAGTTTGCGCCTGCGCCGTGTGTAAGTATCAGCGCATCGCCGTTTGGATTGTCCGGTTCATGCAGATAACCGCGCACGGCCGGTTCCGCCGCAACGTCACTGAACTCAATCATGCCCCTCATGCAGATACCACCAGAGTGGGAGCATATAGACGTTCTACTTCACTCTGCATCTGCTCGGCTGCCATTTTGCGATCATGAAAATAAAAACCGCTTGCTGCGAAGGTAACAGTAGCGATAACAGAATCCTTGGTAAGAAGATTCATCACGTGAGGAACCAGGGTCATATCGCCCCAATAGCAGACCTCATCGCGCGGCACTCCGGGTGAGACAGTGTAAGAGATGCTGGCAGGAAAGACCTGTATGTGAAGATTGACAGCGGGCTGGAATAGTGAAGAGTGGAAGCGAAGTACACGCGAGCCATCCGAACTGGTGCCCTCCGGGAATAGGACCAACCGCAAGCCTTCCGCCAGGGCAGCCTGCATTGCCGGTTGCACGGCATGGGTCTCATGGCGGCGCGAGCGGTCAACGTAAATACTACCGGCCAGGGTCGCAATCCATCCTACGCCCGGCCATGACCGCACTTCCCGCTTGGAGACAAAGATGCACGGAGCAACGGCGCTGAAGACCATAATATCGAGATAACTGAGATGGTTGCTCACGATCAGCCCGGAGCCAGGCGGCGCGCCATTCACCCGAATATCCACGTTCATCAGGCGGAGCGTATTGCATGACCAGCGGCGCAGAATTTCACTGCGCCGGGTAAGGGAAAGGCCAAACACTGAGCGCAGCGAAAACTCCAGCAGACAGGCCATAACGCAACAG
>DAHUXF010000490.1 GCA_027307295.1 Acidobacteriaceae bacterium | reverse complement strand
CATTGCCGCAGAAGAACCCAACGCGTTTCTGCTTGAGTCGGTAGAGGGTGGAGAGAAGGTTGGGCGCTATACCTTTCTCGGCGTCAGGCCATACATGGTGCTAAGCGCGCATGGCCGGCGCATCACCTTGCAGCGCAATGGCAAAACGCAGCAGATGGAAGGCAGTATCTTTACCATCCTGGATGACCTGTTGCGCGAGCATACTCCGGCGCATGTTCCCGGCCTTCCGCCTTTTACTGCCGGCGCAGTGGGATTCTTTGCGCATGACGCAGTTCGTCAACTGGAAAAGCTGCCCGAATTAGCCAGGGATGATCTTCATATTCCCGACTGTACGTTGATGTTTTTTGACCGTTTACTGGCTTTTGATCATGTTCGCCATGAGATTTTTATCGTGGCCACGGCAGATGTCCGCCGTCAAGCTCCGCGCAAGGCATATGAGCAGGCGGTGCGGGATATTGCACGGATTGAAAAGCAGCTTGCGGCTCCGCTGCCGCGAAAGTATCTGCGCGCGCTCAAGCCAAAACCGGGCAAGCCGAATGTGAAAATTTCCGTCAGCAAAAAGACATTTCTCGGCACAGTGGAAAAAATCAAGCAATACATCATGGCGGGCGATGTTTTCCAGACGGTGCCGTCCCTTCGTCTGGAGCTTGAACCGGGAGTGCCGCCACTCAATATCTATCGCGCGTTGCGCCGCGTGAATCCTTCACCTTACATGTATTACCTGCGCATGGGAGAGATGACGATTCTGGGTTCGTCGCCGGAAATGCTGGTGCGCGTCACGGGAAACAAGCTGGAATACCGGCCCATTGCGGGCACACGCAAACGCGGCAAAGATGAAGCCGAAGACAAAAGGCTGGAAGAAGAACTTCGCCATGATGAGAAAGAACGCGCCGAGCATGTGATGCTGGTGGACCTGGGACGCAATGATGTTGGACGTGTGAGCGAGTTTGGTTCAGTCAAGGTACGTAACCTGATGTTTGTGGAGCGGTACTCGCACGTAATGCATCTGGTTTCCTCTGTGGAAGGAACGCTGCGGCAAGGGCTTTCTCCGGTGAATGCCTTTGCGTCCTGCTTTCCGGCGGGAACGCTCACCGGCGCGCCCAAAGTGCGAGCCATGGAGATCATTGAAGAGGTTGAGCCGGTGCGGCGCGGCATTTACGGTGGATCGATTCTCTATGCTGACTTTGCCGGCAATCTGGACTCCTGTATTGCCATACGCACCATGCTGATGAAGGGCAAGAAGGCCTTTATCCAAGCCGGAGCCGGCATTGTGGCCGACTCTGTGCCAGAGAGTGAATACCAGGAATGCCTCAACAAAACCCAGGCGCTGGTGCGCGCCGTGGAACTGGCAAGATCAGGGGAATAGAAGTATTCATACTGCATAGCCGCGCTGCATAAACGTCAATCTTCATGACGCACCCGCACTAGCTCCCGTTGGCGCTTTGCAGTTACAATATCTGAGTCATCAGTATGCAATTTCCTATCTATGCTGCCGCTTTCATTCTGGTTCTGGGCATTCTGGTCTTCGTCCATGAATTCGGCCATTACGCTGTTGCCAAACTGTTCAAGGTACGGGTTGAAGCTTTCAGCCTGGGCTTCGGTAAACGCCTGATTGGTTTCCGTCGCGGAGACACAGATTATCGTATTAGCCTCTTGCCTCTGGGCGGCTATGTAAAGATGGCCGGCGAGAATCCCATGGAGAGCCGCACAGGCGATCCGGGAGAATTCATGAGCCATCCCCGCTGGCAGCGGTTCTTTATCGCCATAGCCGGGCCTGCCATGAATATCCTGCTGGCCTTTGTGGTGCTGGCCGGCTTGTATAAGTTCCATCACGAATATGCGGCCTATTCCAAGCATCCCGTGGATGTGGTTTTCATCACTCCCGGATCGGCAGGGGAAAAAGCCGGCTTGCAGGTGGGCGACCGTGTGGTGGAAGTGCAGGGCATTCAGAACCCAACCTGGGAACAGTTTTTAATCCGCACCAACATCAATCCTAATCAGACCGTGCCGGTCAAAGTACTTCGGGGCGATCAGACAGTGGCATTGAACCTGGTGCCGCAGCCCGCGGGCGCGGAAAGTGTTGGCGAAGCCGGCGTAGATCCACCCCAGGTCATTGGCGCTGTAGAACGTGGTCTGCCGGCAGAAAAGGCCCATCTGCAGCAGGGCGATGCTCTGGTCTCTGCCAACGGGACTCCCATTCATTTTGTTGAAGACCTGCTGGGGGTTCTGCAGAAGGCCAAAGACGGCCCGGTGCAGTTGACGATTCTGCGCGACCGTAAACAGATTACTGTGCCGATTCAGCCTGAACTCAAAGACAACACGTATCGCATCGGCATAGGCGTGATGGCGGTAGAAAAGCTTCCTCTTGGTCTCTCCATCAAGAGCGCATATGAAGATTGCGTAAGCAACTCACTGCTGATTTTTGAACTGGTAGGCAAGATGGTGCGCCGCAAAGTGTCCATCAAGCAGGTGGGCGGCCCGCTGATTATTATGAAGTACTCCGGTCAGGCGGCGATGATGGGATTACCCACTCTGCTGAAGTTGCACTCGCGGGCCGCCCAG
>DAHUXF010000048.1 GCA_027307295.1 Acidobacteriaceae bacterium | reverse complement strand
TTTGGACATCTTGAAGGCAATCGTATTCTCCGCCATTTTGCTGAAACTTTGCAGGGTTCCTGCCGGGAATATGATTACGTGGCCCGCATGGGCGGGGATGAATTTGTTATTGTCGCGCCGGGGCTGAGCGCCTCTGCCGCAGAAGCCCGTGGTGTATGCCTGAGCGAGCTGGCCGGTAACGCAGGCCGTGAAATCTGCGGCGTGGGGTGGCTCCGGTTGAGTGTGGGTTGCGCCATCTCTCCTGACGATGGCGTGGACGCGGAAAAACTTCTGGCTGAGGCGGACCGCCGCATGTACATACAGAAACAGGAACACCACAAGGTCTTGAAAGCGCTGAATGCGCCTGCCGATGCGCGGCGGCCACCCGGGTTTCACGACGCGGTGGCCGGATAATGCTGCGGCTTATCTTCTGGGCGGCCTTACGCCTGGTGGCCGTAATGCTCCTGGCAAGCTTTGCAGGAGCGCTGCTCATGCGTGCAGCACCCGGCTTTTCTTCTGACGATCAGGAATTGAATTCCGGACTCTCCGCTGCCAGCATTGAAGCCATTCGCCAGGCACGGCTGGCTGACGCCAACATTCCTGTTTTTTATGCCCATTACATCGCCGCTCTAATGAGAGGCGATTTGGGAACATCGCGTTCCCTGAACCAGCCGGTGAAGCAATTATTGAAAGAGCGTCTTCCTGTCACGCTGATGAATCTGGCTTTTGCCCTGGCCGTGGGCTGGCTGATGGGGTTGGCGTTGGCGCTTGCGGCACGCACCTGGAATTTGCGTCCGCTTCGATTTCTGGCGGAGGGACTGAGCGGCACGTTCATCTCCACTCCGGCGGCGGCCCTGGCGCTGGTATTTCTGGTCTTCAGGTTGCCGCCTGCGCTGGCGGCAGCCCTGCTCATCTTTCCCAAGATCTATCGTTACTCTGACAATCTACTGCAACAGAGCAGTGATCTGCCGCATGTATTAGCGGCGCGGGCAAGGGGCGCTGGGCCGGTACGTGTAATGGCCTGGCACGTGGCGCCGATCGCATTTCCCCAGGTCATTGCCCTGGTAGGCGTATCCATCAGCATTGCCATCGGCGTCCTGTTGCCGATTGAAGTAGTCAGTGACGTTGCCGGAATTGGACAATTGGCCTGGCAATCATCACAATCGCGAGATCTACCTCTGCTGGTGAACCTGACAATGGTTGTCAAATTTGTGACGGTATGCGCCACGCTTATCTCTGACGCAGCCCAGCGCGGCTTGATGCGGAGGGCCGCATGAAGCTGGCGCGCAGCATTGCGGTATTTGTATTGGCGATCGCGGCCCTGATGGTTTTGGGCGCGAAATATCTGGCCCCGGCGGGCTATGAGAATCAATTTCGAGAAACGCCTCAGGCCAAGCCTTCTTCCGCCCATTGGTTAGGCACAGATGATCTGGGACGAGACCGCTGGTCGCGGATGCTCTATGGCATGCGTGTGTCATTGGTGCTGGCCCCGCTTGCGGCGCTGCTAACCACTTTTCTGGCCGGGTTCGTGGGCGGCATCGCAGGATATTGTGGCGGCTGGACGGAACGGTTCTGCAAGATCCTGATTGATCTTTTTCTTTCTGTGCCCTGGCTGTTTCTGCTGATCACAGTGCGCGCTGCCTTGCCGCTGAATATTTCGCCGCCGGCCTCGGTGGCTGTTACATTTGCGTTATTAGGCATGTTGGGATGGGCGGCTTCTGCCCGGATCATCTGTACCGGCACAAAAGATCTGATGAGGTCTGAATTCGTTTGGATGGCGCGGGCCTCCGGGTTCTCGGGGATCAAGCTGGTCCGGCTTCATCTTCTGCCGAACCTGCGCGGCGCCCTCTTCGCGCAATTCTGGATTTCAATTCCTGTTTTTATTATTGCTGAAGCCAATCTGGGGGCACTTGGGTTGGGTGTAGCGGAGCCATTACCTTCGCTCGGCAGTCTGCTGCGGGAACTTCAGGATGCAGTTACATTACGTCCGGAACCTTGGCGTTTTCTGCCGCTAGCGGTACTTATTGTAGTCATCAGTGCATTCCAGGTACTGCTCAACAAACAGGAGGTCCGGGTATGAAGCGGCTTCAGGTGCTCCCCGCAGCCTTGCTGCTGGGATGTTTTTCTGCTTTTGCTCAGGGTGGTGGGGAACTGCGCTTCTGTCTGCGTTCCGAGCCTAAAACATTCAATCCGCTATTGGTGGAGGACGAGTCATCCGAGACAATCCGCTACCTGACCGGGGGAGTGTTGCTGCGCATCAATCGCATAACACAAGAGATCCAGCCAGAGTTGGCAAGCGAATGGAAGGTTTCCGAGGGCGGGAAGCGCATCCGCTTTAAGCTGCGCGAAGGATTAAAGTACTCAGACGGAACGCCTTTCTCCTCTGCGGACGTGGCATACACCATGGAGCAGTTAATGGACCCCGGTCTGCATTCCAGCACCGGCGATGCTTTCCGCTCCGGCGATGGCAAGGTTGTAACGCAAGCGCTCTCGCCTACAACGGTAGAGATAACGTTTTCCGCGCCGGTGGCAAATCTGGTAAAGCTTTTCGATACCGTGGCCATCCTTTCCGCAAAGTCTCCGCAAAAAGAAATGGCTGCCTTGGGGCCTTTTTACGTGGCCGAGCGTAAAGCAGGATCGTATATCCTGCTCAAGCGTAATCCTTACTATTGGAAGAAGGACGCAGCCGGCAGGCAATTGCCGTACCTGGATGCCGTACGAATTGATATCGAGCAGAATCCTGAGATTGAGGCCATGCGCTACAAGCGCGGCGAACTCCATTTAATCAATACCGTGTCTCCGGCCATTTTTGAAAAAATATCGGTCAACGATACTTCTGTGCGCGATGCCGGCGCCTCAACCGATACTGAGCAACTCTAGTTCAATCAGGTACCGGAAGCGCCCATCCCGGCCTACAAGAAGGCCTGGTTTACCTCTACGAACTTCCGGCGGGCAATCTCTGAGGCCATCAACCGCAGCGATCTGGCCAGGATTGTTTATCACGGACATGCGGTCCCTGCGATTGGCATCATCTCGCCAAGCAACAGGTTCTGGTTCAACAACAATCTGAAAGCCCATCCTTATGACACCGCAAGCGCGTTGAACCGGCTGCGGCAGGATGGTTTCCGGCTGGACGGCGAAACGTTGCGTGATAAGGATGGCAACGCCGTGGAATTTTCCATCGCAACTAATGCCGGGAACCGCGCGCGGGAAGGCATGGCAACCATGATCCAGCAGGACTTGAAAAAGATTGGGATCAAAGTGAATGTGGCCACGCTGGATTTCAATTCATTGCTGGAACGTATGACGCAAAGTTATAACTATGAAGCTTGCCTGCTGGGCTTCCAGAATGTGGAGCTGGACCCAAACTCGCAAATGGCGGTGTGGCTTAGTTCAGCGGACAATCATCAATGGAACCCCAGACAGAAATCTCCGGCCACCGCGTGGGAAGCGGAGATTGATAAGCTGATGCGCGCGCAGGCAGCATCGGGCGACGAGCGCAAACGCAAACAGTATTGGGACAAAGTGCAGCAGATTGCCTGGGAGCAGGAACCATTCATTTATCTGGTAAATAAAGACGCATTGATGGCGATTTCTCCTGCGGTAAAGAACGCTGATCCAAGCGTCTTGCGCCCCCAGACCTATTGGAACGTGGAGACGCTGGCGCTGGCGCACTAATTTATGGAGCTACTTTCCGTCCGACTCACCCTCCGCTACCAGGACAAGCCTCCAGTGCTTGATGACCTGAGCCTGGAAATGGCGCCAGGCGAGGTGCTGGGGCTGGTCGGATACAGTGGCTGCGGCAAAAGCTCTCTAGCTTTGGCGATTCTCGGGCTTCTTGGACTTAAAGGCGGAAAGGCCACCGGTTCAATCCGTTGGAACGGCCGCGAGCTGTTGGCGTTGAAGGACAAAGACTGGCGCAAACTCCGGGGCAAGGAGATCGCGTTTGTGCCCCAGAGCCCCATGTCGTCACTGAATCCGGCTCTGCGCTTGGGGACACAACTGGATGAAGCCTGGAAACTACATGGCCAAGGCAGCGCACAACAGAGATCAGAAGCAATTGCGCAGGCCTTGAGCGACGTAAGCCTGCAGGCGACCGGGGAATTCCTGAACCGCTATCCAGCAGAGATCAGTGTGGGCCAGGCGCAACGTGTATTGATTGCCATGGCCATCCTGCACCGCCCCGGATTGCTCATTGCGGACGAGCCAACCAGCGCTCTGGATGCTGTGACCCAGGCGGAAATTCTGGCGCTCTTTGCCGATCTTAACCGGCGGCTAGGGATGGGACTGCTTTTCATCTCCCATGACCTGCTTTCCACCTATGGGCTTTGCCATCGCATTGCATTGATGCATGAAGGAAAAGTGGTGGAATGCAATCGTCCACCAGCCATCTTCTTCAGCCCGCAGCATGACTTTACGCGCAAGCTGATTGCAGCTTTGCCTTCTCTCCCCAGCCTTGAAGAAATTGAAACCTCGCTTCGCTTCTAAAAGCCGCTGATCAACAGACACCTTACGTGTGACGCAGCCTGACGCTGCCTGTGAAAATCCCATAAGTTATTGAAAACAAAATATTTACCATGTTGCGTCTCCGGCTCGATGTGTCACCTTGCAGCCAGATGTGTCGCAACTGACCGTGATCTTGCGCAACGTGTGACATTGAAAATAAACAGCTTAGATAGAGAGTACTTTGGTCAACGGATTGCGATAGCTATGGGGTGGAGGTCAAAAGAATGTCTAGCAAGAAGAAAGTCACTTTGCTTTCACTCGCCGTGGTAGGCGCAGTATTCGCGGGCATGAACATGAACTTCCCAACGCTCAAGGGCGCAGTCGTGGCTCTGGCGTCAGCGGTCTGGGGCTCCTTGGGGTGTAATCAAGAAACTTCCGGGGTAAGGACAAATGACTCTCAAGATAGATCGGATACGAAAACAAAGAGTAAGCCGACGGCAATCGTCGGTGCTGATATTGGTGGCCGCGGTCGTAATGGCTGCGTCCATCCCTGCCGGCGCGGAGAACAGTCGCCGGGTTGCATCGCCTGATCTTTCAGCGATGAGCGGCGGGCACCATAAGTTTGCCGCCGACCTTAGCGGTTTCCCCGTCAATGCCGATGGGACCGTGAGCGTGATTATCCAATTCAACAAGACACCCAGCGCGCAGCATTTCGCAGAAATGGCGGCGCGCGGCGGTCGAGTGAAGTTTTCTCTGGAAAAGATCAATGGCGCAGCTGTGCGGATTCCTTTAGGAATGCTGGCTTGGCTGAAGGCCCATCCTGACGTCGCTTATGTTTCTCCAGACCGGATCAACAAAATTGCATCTGACGACGATGTTCTTGCCGTGGCGGCAGATACGGCGCATCAGCAGTTTGGTTTGGACGGTACCGGTATTGGCGTGGCTGTCATTGATAGCGGCGTGTTCAATCACGATGATCTGCAGACGTCCAATGGCCTGGGGTCTCGCATCGTCTACAGCGAAAGCTTCATCCCGGGCGATCCAAGCACCAATGACGCTTACGGGCATGGCACGCACGTGGCGGGAATCATTGCGGGCAATGGGCATGATTCACAAACTGGATATTGGACCCAGTACACCGGCGTGGCTCCGAACGCAAACATTATCAACCTGCGCGTGCTGGATGCTACGGGCGCAGGCAGCGATAGCCAGGTCATTGCAGCAATTCAACGCGCCATCCAGTTGAAGGCCACATACAACATCCGTGTCATGAATATTTCTCTGGGGCGGGGGATTTATGAATCCTATGCTCTGGACCCGGTTTGCCAGGCAGTTGAGTCCGCATGGAAAGCCGGGATTGTGGTGGTGGTGGCCGCGGGTAATGGCGGCCGCGACAACAGCATGGGGACACAGGGCTACGGCACCATACAAGCCCCGGGAAATGACCCAAATGTGATCACCGTGGGGGCCACCAAGACCAATGGCACTCCCGATCGTCTGGATGACACCGTGGCCAGTTATAGTTCAAAAGGGCCAACGTTGCTGGACCATGTGATGAAACCTGATCTAATGGCGCCCGGCAACCGGATTATTTCGCTGTCTTCGCCGGGCAGCACTCTGGTTAAATCTCTACCAGCCCTCAATGTTCAGCCGATTACGGTCTGTTCGGGGCCGTTGGGCAGCAGTTGCACAACCGGGCTGCCTGGGAAATATCTGCGTTTAAGCGGCACGAGCATGGCAACACCCATTGTGGCAGGAGCCGCCGCACTGATGGTGCAAAAAGAACCTACGCTTACACCGGACACAATCAAAGCGCGCATGATGAAGACCGCATGGAAGGGTTATCCAGTCAATAGTTGGGCCTATGACACAAAGGGCTACGGCTACTTGTCACAATATGACGCCTTCACTATTGGGGCCGGTTATCTGGATATCTATGCCGCGGTGCAGAACACTGATGTGGTAAACGGCGGCGCTCCATCGCCGGTTGTTACCTTCGATCCCTCCACAAGACAGGCCCGGCTTGTGAATAGCACGTCAATTACCTGGGGGAACAGCATTACCTGGGGAAATTCCATTGTGTGGGGCGACTCGATTGTCTGGGGCGGAAACACCATTATGAATGACTCCATCATCTGGGGTAATTCAATTGTCTGGGGTGATCCGGGACTGAGCGGCAACAGCATCATCTGGGGCAATTCGATTGTATGGGGAGCGGACTCCTTGTATGCGTTGAGCGATAGCGAGGACGGGGAGAACTAATGCCGAAGTCCATACCGGCAAGAACATTCGTAACATTGATCGTTCTTTCAGGCCTCCTGGTGCTGGTGGACGCGGTTCTGAACACACAGAGTATATCGATCGCTCGTTTCGTCTTATATCTGGCGGCTGCCAGCCTGGCCGCCAGAATGAGGATCAAACTGCCTGGAATCACCGGCACCATGTCCGTTAACCTGCCATTTATTCTGGTGGCTGCGGCGGAGATGAATGCAACGGAAGCGTTCTGCGTGGCATTCATAAGCACCTTCTTTCAATGTCTGCCGAGGAACAAACGAGAGTTTAACGTGGTGCAGACAGCGTTCAATTGCAATACCATCACCCTGGCTACGGTGGTAACCCGGTTCATTTATGCTTCTACGCTGGTAAGTGTGGTGGTAAGTTCTCCGGCATTGCGTTTGCTCCTTGCCGCAGCAGGATACTTTCTGGCCAATACCATCATAGTTGCCGTAGTGCTTCACCTGATGGAACACGCCAACTTCCTGCGCACGTGGGCTGAGATGTTTCTGCTGGCATTTCCATACATGGTGGCAGGCGCCAGCGTAGCGGGGTTAATACTCACCATAAGCCGAGGCACAGGATGGCAGGCGACAGTTATAACCTTGCCGGTGATGTTCGGTGTATTCCTTTCCTATCGTCGCTTCTTTGCAGCCATGAATCAGAAGGTGAGCGCAGCTGATGCGTCCGCGGTTCATGTGTAAGACAAGTTTGCATTTCTCTCTGCGAAAGCTGGGTTAGTAAAAGAGTGATAGGTAAATCCACAACAGCCGCCAGTCCCTAAAAAGCTGGCCGGTTGTGTTTTAGGATAGGGCCTATGACAGCGGGCTTTCAATGCGCCGGATGCGGGGAATGGAATGAGACCACGGTGGATTCGTCCGCCGGCATGCAGCAAAACTATATTGAAGATTGCCAGGTTTGCTGCAAGCCGAACCTGTTACGCGTGACCTGGGACATGTCTGCCGGTGAATACACCATCTACGCTGAACTGGAATAGAGGATGCCTATTTGTTTCTGCACACAGCCGCAATGTTTACAACCGCAATGCTTTAATGATTATGAATCCCAGCTTTGCGGTGATATCGAAGAGACTTGATCTAAACCGCTGCTCCTGATAGTGTTGCCAAGAATGAATTTTGCATTCCAGAAGAAATGTTGTTGTCGACCATGTTCCGTCATGTGTATGGCATGTTGTCTTCTGGCGGCAAATCCGATGAACTAGCGCGGAACGCGCAAACGAGCATTGTGAACCCGTCGGAAGAACCGGCGGGCTTTCTTTTTCCTGCCCAAATTCCACGGCAGCAGATGCCTCTCACAACGCTCAAATATCCTGACGTCTAATGAAAGGTAGAAGAGGAAATGCCTGTCTTCCAGAGTAATGCTGTGTTGTTCCTGGTCCTGCTAGCTGCGATTGCCACGCGATCTGGCGCGCAAGCTCAGGCCACTCAAGGCCAAACACAAACATCGAATGTCGATTCCCAGGACTATGCTGGTCTCCGCACTGAGGTTGAGCAGCTCAAAAGACTCGTCCTGCAGCAGCAAGATCGCATCAACGCACTCGAATCAGGATATAAAGCGGTCAGTAGTGAATCGCCGTCTCCATCGTTCTCCTCCAATCAAGCCACAAGCCAGGATACCCATATTTTGTCCTCCAATCTACGTGCCAGGACTGCCAGTCAGGATGACCAAAATACGGGCAGCTCTGACGAACGCATCCGCAACTTGGAGCGGAAGATTAAGGGCATTGGCCCAATTAACGTCAGCGGCGACATTCGGCTTCGAGGAGAACCCTTCTTTGGTGGTCCATCAGACGAAGATCTTCAGCGGGCGCGCGCACGTGTTCGCGCTCGATTGAATGCCATTGCAGATTTAAGTGATCAGTTCCGCGCAGGGATTAGCCTGGCCAGCGGCGACATCAACGATCCCACAACCACCAATCAGACGCTGACGGGGTTTTATACGCGCAAGCCGGTCGGCATTGACCAGGCCTTTGTCGAATACAGGCCAAGCTGGTTTAAAAGTGCAGATTTTATAGGCGGTAAATTCCGCTATCCCTGGTACAACACAGAGCTCACCTGGGACAAGGACATTAATCCCGAAGGTGCAGCGCAGACATTTGCCTTTAATTTAAACACACCTGTTCTGAAGCGCCTTGCCATCGTTGGCTTCGAATTGCCACTGGCAGAAGCAGCCGGTACCCAACCTGCCGACAGGCGCATCCTACAGAACATTACCTATGGTGGCCAGATACAAACCACCTGGCAAATCATACCGAGCGTAAAGCTGAGCGCCTACGCTGGCTTTTATGACTATCGGGGTTCCGATTCAATCGCTTTCGCCCTTGCCAAAGCCAATAGTAAGAATCCGCAAACACCATTCGTTGGCCTCTTACCTCTAGGAACAGGAAATGCCGTGCAGAATTCCATTTACACAACAACGCAAACCACCGTCATCACCGTTGGCGCAACCAAATTTCCCACCGGTGTCATAAATATCACCAATGCACAATTTGCATCACGCTTTGGGCTCTTCGATAACATCGCTCGTCTTGACATCGATACTGGAAACGCGAGACACCCGCTCTCCTTCATTGGGGACTATGTACAAAACACCGAAGCCTGCGCCAACGTCGCGCATCTCTCTCCGGCTCCAGCCAATTCAGCCACGGCGACCTTTGCCAGAACCAACAACTTTACTTGCAATCCGCACGCGCGCCACGCTTATTGGCTTGAAGGACGCCTGGGCCGCTTGCAGAAGAAGCACGACTGGCAGGCAGGGTATACTCGCATTTATGTCGAGCGTGAAGCGGTGCTAAGCAACTTCAACTACAGCGATATCCGCCAGGGTTCCAACGTGACCCAGCACCGCTTTGACTTCTTTTATCAACTACACAAAAGCGTACAACTTGGCTTTACCGCCCTGGCTGGACGCCCTTTGGCCAGCGCTGAAGACTATCTGACGCGCTTGCAATTTGACACAATTTACGTTTTCTAAACCAAGGACCGAAAGATCATTTCTACTTCCAGCCTTTTCTGATTTTTATAGTTGTTACGTTGGTCGCTGTCTGGCTGGATTTGCCTTTTCTCAGAATCAGATATCGTGCTATTGTCCAGAGCAAATGCTACAACAAGATGCTCAATCTCCTCAATTTACTACCGCTGAGTACTCGCAGAAACCCGGCGGCAATTCATGCAAAGCATGTAAACAGGCGATTACTGCTCGTTTCTATCGTGTGAATAATCATACTGTCTGCGAGAGCTGCACTGAGCGGCTGAGACACGAGTTGCCACAAGACACGCATTCGGCTTACATGCGTGCGTTGCTCTTTGGCGCTGGTGGCGCGGTCCTTGGGTTGATTCTGTATGCCGGTTTCACAATTATTACCGGGATCTATCTGGGATACGTTGCTCTTGCTGTGGGATGGCTGGTGGGCAAAGCTGTTACTACTGGCTCGGGCGGAGTGGGCGGCAAGAGATATCAGATTGCAGCCGTGTTGCTGACCTATGCCGCAGTGTCGCTTGCGGAGATACCTATTTACATAAATGCCGCTGCAAAGCAGAGAGCAGTGATCTCTGCCGCGAAAACACAGTCACCATCAACAATCGCTCCGGAAGCGCAACAAGATTCCACCACGCCATCTGAGGAAGCCACGCCCGCAGCGGAAACCAAACCGGTCAAGCCAGCGAGAAGCTTTGCGTCCATGCTGGGAACGCTGGCTCTGATTGGACTGGCTTCACCATTTCTGGAGTTGCAGGACCCAGTCCACGGAATCATTGGGCTGATCATACTGTTTGTGGGTATCCGGATAGCCTGGCAGGTCGCCAGGGGGAAACACTCGGCGGAGATTCAAGGCCCGTATGACAGCTCTGCTGCTGCTTCGGTATAAGATGATGCTGACTGGAGAATGACTGAGGCTGTGTCCCCCTATCCCTCTGATTTAAAAGAAAACTGTTCCCGATGCGCCCGTCCGGTGCCGCCCGATTCGCTGGAATGTCCGCAATGCGGCACTCTTGTACATAGCGACCAGATGGAGCAATTTGCAGCCCAGGCGAGAGCACTGGAAGCCCACGGCGAACCTCATGTTGCCCGCGAACGCTGGCTGGCATGCCTTCCGCTCCTGCCGGAACAGTCTTTGCAGGCGCAATGGATACGCACCCATGTGCGCGAATTGGAAGGCGGCGGTCCACGCAAGGATAATCCCCATCCAAGTTCGTCATCCCTGCCGCGATGGGCGCAAAAATTAGGCCCGCTCGGTCCTATAGCGCTTGCCCTGATCAAATTCAAATCTGTTCTGAGCTTTGCTGCATTCTTCGGTTTCTACTGGCAGGCGTGGGGCGCAAAATTCGGACTGGGAATCGCGGTGCTGATCCTGGTTCATGAGATGGGACATTTCATCGACATCAGACGCAGAGGGTTGCCGGCGGATATGCCCATGTTCGTGCCGGGGTTTGGCGCTTATGTGAAATGGAATGCCATGGGCGTTCGTCAGGAGGTCCGTTCCGCCATCAGCCTCGCCGGGCCGTTTGCCGGCTTGCTGGGCGCTGCGGTGTGCGCCCTCTTATGGTTTCAGACGGGCTATGGCCTATGGAGCGCGCTGGCGCGGACCAGCGCATGGTTCAACGTACTGAACCTGATCCCACTCTGGATTCTGGATGGCAATAGCGCCATCCGCGCGTTGAGCAAGCTTGAACGCGCGTTGCTCCTGGTGGTCAATGTAGCCATGGGGTTCGCGCTGCATGAAGTGGTATTTGGACTGGTGGCCGTGGGCATGCTTGTGCGTCTATTCACGCGCGATAACCCGGAGGAGAGTAACAACTTCATGACAGCCTACTTCATTGCTGTCATTACAGGCTTGGCTGTTGTTCTGTGGCTTGTTCCCGGTAAAGGCACCGGTTTGTGATGCGAATCCTCCACAAAGAAACCAGCCCTGAAGCGCCAGCCAAGCCACTGAACCGATGTTGCGATCATAAGCTGGGACCGTACAACTCGCGAAGTATAATCTGGGTGACGGCATGGCGCGCGAATCGGCTCGAAACCTTTTAGTCATCTATCTTGCCGCGTGGCTGCGTTCGTTCGGCATTGGCCTGCTGGGCGTGGTTCTGGGTGTTTTTCTTTATCGTGAGGGTTATTCCTCCATCGCCATTGGCCTGGTAAT
>DAHUXF010000489.1 GCA_027307295.1 Acidobacteriaceae bacterium | reverse complement strand
GCGGTGCCGGCCAGCGCCAGCAGACTCACCGGGACCAGGTACGTGCGCAGGCTCAGTCCCGCGGCCCGCGTGGCGGTGACCTCGCTGTCGCTGGCCATCCGGCTGAGCCCGATCAGAACGCCCACCAGCACGGCCATGGCTCCCACATAGATAAATGCGAGCATCGCGAAGGCGATCTGCGTGGCGCGGGCCACATCCTTGCTGGAGCGGGCTTCGCCGGAGGAGATGGCCACCATTTCAATGCCCAGAAAACTGTAAAGCCCAAAAGAAATTGCCAGCAGCGGCGCGGGCCAACCTTTGGGCGCAAAGCCGCCTTGTGCCAAATATTGCGGATGGACTTTTCCCGCAAAGAGCAACCCAGCACCCATGACGATAAAGACAAAGATCGTCACCACTTTCAGCAGAGCAAACCAATATTCGAAAGTGCCGTAGTGCCCAACAGAAAACAGATTGATCGCCAGAAGAAACAAACCAAAGGTGACCATCCATACCAGGGCCGGCACAGCGGGATACCATTGCCGCATATAGGTGGCCGCCGCTACTACTTCTGAGCCAATGGCAATGACCACGGAAAACCAGTATCCGTACCGGGCAATAAAGCCGGCCCAGCGGTTGACATAGAGTTCGGCATAGACCCCAAAGGAGCCCGCTGCGGGATGTACGGAGGACATTTCTCCCAGCGCCATGGCCACCGTCCAGGAGATGAGGGCGCTCAACAGAAAGGTGAGAATTACGGCTGGCCCGGCCACTTGAATAGCCGCTCCGGAGCCCAATAACAGCCCGGTCCCTATGGAGCCGCCTACGGCCACCATGGCCATCTGTCGCGAGTTCAGTTCTTTTTTCAGGCCCTGCTCTTGGTCAATCATCCGCCAAGTTATAAACGTTTGTTACGGCCAAATGCCAGATTTCCTTTTGATTTTCGATGGTTTTTCGCCTGAAACCTGCAAACATTGAGCATCAGGGCAATTCCGCATAGAATGAAGCTACCCTGACCTCAGTTCATCCTGACTCTGCCCGTTTCGGGACTATCTGGGGAAGTTGACCTCATGGCGGACATCTCCAAGCGACTCGACAAAGCGGAAAAGTACCTGCAGAAAGGCAAGCCGGAGTCTGCCCTGGAAGAGTATCTGGGTATTCTGGATGAAGAACCCAACAATGAGCAGGTGCAGCGGGCAGCTGCCGACCTTTGCCTGGCTCTGGACCGCCGCGCCCAGGGCATTAACCTGCTCAGTGCTCTGTTTGATCAGGACTATGAGGCGGGGGAAAGCGCCAAGGGCATTGCCAACTATAAAAAGCTTTGCAAATTCACAAATCCTTCTCCGTTGCAGACGTTCCGCTATGCCCAGTTGATAGAAAAGAAAGACCGTGGCGAAGCCCTGGAATCCTACCTGGCCGCTATGGAAGGTTTTGAGCGCCAGAAAAAAGACAAGCAAGTGCTGGCAGTGTGCAAACGCATCGTGGAGCTTTCTCCCACAGCCGAGAATTTGCAGGTTGCAGCAGAAAAAGCCGCTGCCTATGGGGAAGGGAAGATCGCAGCCCAGAACTTTGTTCAGCTCGGGTTGCTGCGGGACCAGGAATCACCAGGAGCAGGCTTTGAATCGTATGAGCGCGCCCACAGCTTTGATCCAATGAATTTTCAGGCAGTTTTTCTCTATGGCCGGGGACTGTTTTCCCGCAACCTGGTTACGGAATGCCTGGCTGTGCTGGAGCCGGTGGTTAAGCATGTGAAAGGCGTGCCGGAATTGCGCGAGCTTTATGCCCGCACGCTGATGGCGGCCAAGCGTCCGGCGGAAGCCGAGCCTTATACCTGGGAGTTGTTTGAGGCAGATCCGCAACAAATGGAGGAAGTGGTGTCCCTGGTGGGCGTTTATCTGGATATCAACGATACGCGTGGCGCTCTTGCCCTGGCCAAAAAGCTGGAAGAGCATGAGACCGCCGCCGGACGCGGGCGCGAGTTTCTCACCAGCATGTTTGAAATGTCTGACCGCAGAAATACAACGCTTGCTTTTGCGGAATACCTGGCCAGGCTCTTTGATGCCGCCAGCCGGGAACATGAGTACAGCCGAACGTTACTGAAGCTTTTTCAACTGTATTACACCGCCGGGAAATACGGACAGGCAGGCGAGACACTGGACCGGGCCGCTGAGCTGGATCCCTATGAACCGGGCCATGGCAAACGGCTGGAAATGTTGCGCGGCCGCATTGACGAGCATGAGTACAGCCGGATCGCCAACCGCTTTCACCGCGTGGACAATAAAACGCAGGCCGCCGCTCCCGTCCCCCAGCAGCCTCAACCGGCAGCGTCTCAGCGCGAATCAGAGCCTACCGTGCTGGAAGACTTTATTCTTCAGGCGGAGATCTACCTGCAGTACGGTATGCGGTCCAAGGCGCTGGAACGGCTGGAACGCGTAAGCAAACTGTTCCCGGGAGAAGAACAGAAGAACCAGAAATTGCGCCACCTATATATATCTGCTGGATTCACGCCGGCGTCTGAAGTGGCTGCCGCCGTGGCCAAGGCCGGTAATTCCAGCGCTCCTGCGCAAACATCAGTGCCGGAGAAAG
>DAHUXF010000488.1 GCA_027307295.1 Acidobacteriaceae bacterium | reverse complement strand
GTCGTGTTCAGGGTCGGCTGAAGCAGCTGCGCGTCGGTGCCGTTGTGAAGGCTCGAAAAGGATGTGCCTTCATTCACAACTCGCGACCAGCCGAGCTTGAACCGGACCGCTCCAACCGGGAACAACCCGAGATTGACGTCAGACATTCTGCGGGTCAACAGGAACTCATGCGGCGAATTCAGAACGGGAATGTTGGGATTCGATGTAGGCGGATTCAGCGGGTTGGCCAGAAGATCATAGTCAAAAATATTCTGGTCGCGCCGGAAAGAAGCGCCGAAAGTATAGGCCTTGCCTTTGGAAAAGCGCACACGGCTTACATCATTGGGTTCACCACCATAGCCAAAGTTGCTGAAGCTGAAATCGTCAAACAACTTGCCCGTATGGTTGGGTGAGCGCATGTCCAGCGTATATTCCATCAACCGGGGGCCGGTGCCCAGATTTACAAAGGTGTCCCATACGCCCTGGTTGCCGGTAAAGTCGGAGATGCGTCCTCCAAACTCCGCGGACTGTTTAACTTCATAGCCGCCCCAGTTCTCGCCGGTGTTCGCTTCTGTATCAACGGCTGCGGGAAGATCGCTGGCCTTGCGGGCAGAATCCACTGCCAGACTCACTGAAGCCGGATTAACATCGGCCTCCTTGGCCGTCTTTTTGTCTTTTGCATCATTGGCCGCCTGCGCTGACATGGCCAGCGGGCTGAGCATCATGAGCGATATAAGGGCCAGGGCCCAAGTTTTCACTTCGCGAAAAATATTTATAAACTTCATCGCTGTAACCCCCTCCCTTACGGTTTAAAGAAGAAATGGTCGCTGTTGGACCCATGAATTGCCACGTGACACATGGTGCAAGCCTGGTACTTCTGGGCCTGATTATGGAATGACGGCGCTGCTGGCGCTCCGGCATCTACCGTAAAGGTATGGCATTCCAGACAGAGAAGATTGATGTTGCTGCGCCGCAGCAAACGCGGATTGGAAGATCCATGAGGCGAGTGGCAGGCCACGCAACCTTCAGTCTTGACCGGTTGATGTTCAAACGCAAAAGGCCCGGCTTTGTCCGTGTGGCAATTGAAGCAGAGCTGGTCCTGGGCGGCTGTGGCGCGCAACTGGTGCGTCAGGAACCCGCCATGCGGATTATGGCAATTGCTGCACACCAGCAATCCTTCATTCACTTTGTGGTGAAATGGTTTGGAAAAATCGGGTTTTACGTCGAGATGGCATGAGTAACATAGCTGCGGCTGAGCCGCTTTCAGCAGCTTGCTCTGGACTTTGGGCGCATGGATGGAATGGCAATCAATGCAGCCAACATTATTTTTGACATGTTCCGAACGAAGGAAGTTCGCATGTTCCTGGCCGAATTCATGGCAGCCAAGACAGCGCTTGGACGACTCTTCCCGCGATAGCCCGGCAAAACGGATGATCTTGTCCGGATCAGTGGACTCCGCGTGGGCCTTGCCCGGACCGTGGCAGGCTTCGCAGCCCTGCCATTCCGGCCCTGTGTGCTTTGCCAGAGTCGTTTTCCAGTGAGGCCCCTTGTCATATCCACTAGCTACATCTTCATGGCAGGATTTGCAGGTTTCAGCCCCCACATATTGTGATGGATCAACTGCGGGGTGGGTGTCCGCCGAAGTCATCTTTTTATCTTTCGGCTTATCTTTCGGCGTACTGCTGCCAGATTGGCTGCCCGTAGCCTTCGTGCCGGACCTCTCGTCGCTTCCCTGCTTCTTGGGGCCAGCGATGGCCAGCGTAACCAGTCCCAGCACAAGGAACAACATGAAGAAAAACCTTGTGATTGCTTTTTCTGACATGAGCAAGCCTCGCATTTATTTCAATTAGGCAAATCAACAACACACTATAGAGAAAAGGACATGAACCACTCTGTGAGATATATCACAGCTGGCAATACCTTCCCTGTGCCAACGTCAGCTTTAGGTGCAAACAAATATCCGTCCATGAACTTCAAGAGTTCACGAGCATGTTTCTATAAAGACCCCTGAACCGCGACATGGCGAGCATTCTAGTGACCGGCAATCTGGCCACATCCATCTGTATTGACAGCTAAAATTATTTTTTTCAACAACCGGGCAAACAGAACCAAAGATTAAGCTTCGCCAATCCCCGCAGGCCAGCCATTGCGGTTGGGAGGAACATTAGACTCCCCTCATTTTTCAGGGATGCATTCAGGGCACAGGAAAGGCCCTGCTGCCTGCATTTCACATCTTTTCTTCAACAGCTTTGGTTGCGCGGTTACCAGCCGACAGGTTGTAACGCCGGGAGTAACTGCGGATGATGCGATCGGCAATCTTCAGGTCGGCGCTTAATACCTTGGCCACCGCAAAATAAACCGTTGGATTTTCACGCAGGATTTTGAGAAATATATCGCGCGGCAGGAGGGAAATTCTGCACGTATCCCGGCAGGTCACATCGATTTCCGGCATCTCTCCGGAGAGCAGCGGCACAAGCCGCGCCAGGCCGCCGGCCGCGAGCAAAAAGAAGATCGGGACGATCGGAATCCACGTATCCCCCGCATTTCCAAAATGCAACAGGGATTCGCAAAGAAAAAAGAGAAT
>DAHUXF010000487.1 GCA_027307295.1 Acidobacteriaceae bacterium | reverse complement strand
CGGTCATGCTGGAAGAAAATGTCGTGCGCTCCGCCGGAGTTGCCAACTGCACAACAGAAGAGGAACTGCGCCGCATGATCCGCGACGCTGGGTTCCGGCCTGCCCGCCGCGATACTCTGTACCGGCAGTTGTTCCTGAACTGAATCTTGCTGCGCGTGGACAAGTCACATTGATTGGAGCTACCCTCGCGGGGTTAGGGCACATATCAGACGCAAAGATCGCATTGCAAAACGGCCATTTGCAGTAAGGCAGTTCTTGGATTATATTATTCACCCTTTATTCGCCTGCCATGATTTAGAATCTAATTTCTGAGTTTCAGTTCTGTGGAGTCCGCGCTTGAACGTGTGTGCCAGTTTCGCGCTGTTTGTGGTTGTCAATTCGCAGAAGGGGCTGGTCCATTACTTCAAAAGCCAGTTCCTGGATAAGACCTTCAAAGGTCTTTACACGCCCAATGGATTTGATCTGGCGCTGCTCATCCCGTATTTCGTGGTGATGGTCATCCTGGCCGGTTACGGCATTCACCGCTATGTTCTGGTTTATATGTACTACCGGAACCGCAGGAACCGCACCATTGAGCCGTCGTCCATATTTGCCGAGCTTCCGCGCATCACCATCCAGCTTCCGATTTACAACGAGCAATACGTGATTGAGCGCCTGGTCGAATCCATTTGCAAGCTGGATTATCCCAAAGACAAACTCGATATCCAGGTGCTGGATGATTCCACCGATGAAACCGTAACGGTTGCGCGGGGAGCGGTGGAGCGCTACGCCGCTCTCGGACATCCCATCACATATATCCACCGCACAAACCGCGCAGGGTTTAAGGCGGGCGCTCTCCAGAACGGGTTGCTCACGGCCAAGGGCGAACTGATCGCGATTTTTGACGCTGACTTTGTTCCGCCCGAAGACTGGCTGATGCGCGTGGTGCATCATTTCAACGATCCCGAAATCGGAATGGTGCAGACGCGCTGGACGCATTTGAACCGCAACTATTCATTTCTGACGGAAGTTGAAGCAATCCTGCTGGATGGCCACTTTGTGCTGGAGCACGGCGGACGCTCACGCAGCCAGGTCTTCTTTAACTTCAATGGAACGGCCGGCATGTGGCGCCGGCAGGCCATTGCGGATGCCGGTGGCTGGGAACATGACACGCTTACCGAAGACACCGATCTTTCTTACCGCGCTCAGCTCGCAGGATGGAAGTTCAAATATCTTCAGGACGTGGAATGCCCGGCCGAACTGCCGATTGAAATGACCGCATTCAAGACGCAGCAGGCGCGGTGGGCCAAGGGCCTGGTCCAGACCGGCAAAAAAATTCTGCCCAAAGTTTTCCGGAGCAAAGCTCCTTTTCGGGTCAAAGTGGAAGCTTTCTATCATCTGAGCGCGAACCTGAGTTATCCGCTGATGATTGTGCTCTCCACGCTGCTCATGCCGGCCATGATTATTCGTTCGTTCGGCGGCTGGTTTCAGATGCTGGTCATTGATCTGCCGCTCTTCCTGGCGTCCACTTTTTCCATCTCCAGCTTTTATCTGGTTTCGCAGAAAGAACTATTTCCCCGGCGCTGGCCGCGTACCTTCCTGTATCTGCCCTTTCTTATGGCGCTGGGCATTGGCCTTACGCTGACAAATACACGCGCGGTGATTGAAGCGCTCCTGGGAATCAAATCAGCATTTAAGCGCACGCCTAAATATCGCGTGGAGTCCAAAGACGATAAAGCTCTGGGACAGAAATATCGCCGAAGGCTCGGCCTGGTGCCATGGCTTGAACTGCTGGTGGGAACATATTTCATCGGCATGTGCGCCTATGCCTTCTCCAGCGGCAATTACTGGACCATTCCGTTTCTGCTGCTCTTTGTTCTGGGATACTGGTATACCGGCTTGATGTCTCTGTTGCAGGGCAGGTTTGAGGGGCGCACAGAGCCGCGTGAGGCTCATACTAAGCCATTCCCTGTGGGCGTCTAAGGGGTTTTTCCACCATCATCCAGCAGCGGCTCTGGTATCCTAGCCGCAACGCTGATGAAGGTACTGCTTGTATTAACGGCTCTTTCCCTGGTCGCCGTTCTGGCTGCGGTGGGAGCTCTGTTGTGGCGTCTCCGCTGGCACCTGCGCCGCCCGGATGCCGTCCCGCCCAATTCCGCCCTGGAAGTTCAGGCTGCGGCAGAGCGGGAGCCGGTAGAAAAAGTTTAACGCAAACATTTTTTGGCCGGAGAGGCTTCTGGCTGTACGCAATGATTTCAGAAATACACATTAGGATTTATTTATGTCTTCTTCGTCTGTTTCCGCTGCGGTCCGCGAAATTTCAGTTGCCCATAGTCCCGATTCTGATGACGCCTTTATGTTCTATGGCCTGGCCACAAACAAGGTGCGGGTTCCAGGACTAAAATTCACGCACACACTCACAGACATTGAAACGCTCAACCGCAAAGCCATGGAAGGCTTTTATGATGTAAGCGCTATCTCCTTCCACGCTTATCCTTTTGTGCAGGATAAATATGCGCTCATGCCGTGCGGCGGCAGCGTTGGCGAGCAATACGGCCCCATGGTGGTTGCGCCGCGCATGTTCGGGCT
>DAHUXF010000486.1 GCA_027307295.1 Acidobacteriaceae bacterium | reverse complement strand
GTGGCCAGCAGGCCAATGCCGCTGCGGAATGGTGACATCTCCCCGGTCACAGTACGACGGCCCTCGGGAAAGATGACTACGCTGTATCCGTGGTCAGCCAGTTCACCCGCAAAGCGGAAGCTCTCACGATACTTTGCCCGCTGAGGCAACGAAAAGACGTTGAACAGCGCGGCGATCAACGCGTATTGCATCTGCTCCCACCAGCGCTTCATAAAAAACCACTCTTGCGGCGGATGGCGCATACTCCTGAGTTGTTCGCCCTGCATGGCCACGCCCAGCCGGTTGCGTAGATGCATAGGCAATGCGGCCATCAGGAATCCAATATCAATCTGGGCAACGTGGTTGGAGATAATCAGCGCGGGACCGCGAAAGTTTTTTAGCCGCTCACGGCCAAGTACTCTGGGCCGCGCCATCACCATGATGTAAGGAAGCGTCAGGGCATGATAGACCAGTACGCGAATCCAGCGCACCGGCCAACTCTGCGCCCATCGGGAATAGGGATAATCCTGGTTCTTCGCGTCCTGCTCATCTTTCGCGTCCTTGTCCTCATAGGACGATTTCTTCAACAGGCTTTCCAGTTCAGCTACAGTGTTTATCTTGAAAAATTCGCGGTCGCCCAAGTCAATCTGGTAGCGGTTTTCAATGGCTGCCATCAACTCAACCCGGTCCAGCGAGCTGAGACTGAGGTCATTTTCAAGATGTGTCCCGGCTTGCAGCTCAACCCGCCGGCCTGTAATGTTGCCAACTAATTCCTCCAGTGTGCCGGATGTCGCGCTGTTGCCTGCGGAGGCAGTGGCACTCAATGATCTGCCATTCAACTGCGCCTCAGCGGCGCGCCGTATGACTTCAAGCTTCGGCTTTTGCGTTGATGTGCGGGGAAAATCATCATCCGGCCAGACAAACCAGCGGCGTATCTTTTGAAAGTCCGCTAATGACTGGTTCGCGCCCGCAATGGCAGCGCTGCCGGAGTCTCCATTGTGCAGAAGCAGCACAGCGCAGGCTTCAGCATTGCCGGCCTGGGCCACTCCCACCACAACGCAGTCGCGCACCTGCGGCTGCTTGCGCAACGCCTGCTCCAGGTCTTCCGGATAGACCTTCAACCCCGCCGGTGTAACGATCACGTTCTTGCTGCGGCCCTTGAAATAGAGATTGCCCTCTTCGTCCATGGAGCCCAGATCGCCGGTGCGGAACCAGCCTTCCGCGCCTGCAACCGGCTTCAGTTCTTTACCCTGCCAGTATTGCTGGGCAACGTTTTCTCCCCGCACCAGGATTTCTCCGGTCTCAGGATCAAGCTTCATCTCGCGGCCCGGCAGCACCTTGCCGATGGACCTGCGCCCAACTTTAAATGGATGATTCAGGCTGATGAGAGAGCTGGTTTCGGTAAGCCCATAGCCCTGCACCACCACATAACCCAGCCGCCGCCAGAACTCTTCTGTGTCCTGGTCCAGAGCTGCTCCGCCGGAGATGATGGCCCAAAACTTCCATCCAAACCGGCGGCGGACTTTTCGGAACCGCCACCAGCGTTTTAAGAAATGTTCTTTTTCAGAGCGTTCCCAATTTGCCGCAATGTAGGTGCCCAGATCATCCCGCAACTTGTTTTTCAACGACTCCACCACGCGCGGCACTGCCACCAGAACAGAGATACGCTCGTCCTGGATGGTGGAAATGATGTCGGAAGGTTTGAAATTGTCCTGGAAATGCACAGTCCCTCCGAGCAGCGTGGGAATGAACATGCCCATGAATTGTCCAAAGACATGGCTGAGAGGTAACAGTTCCAGAAACCTGATGGGATGAAAAAATCTTTCTGATCGGCGGTATTTTGGGAACTCGCGCTCAATGGGATCAACGCTGGCCAGGATGTTGGCATGCGTCAGCACCACGCCGCGCGGCTCCGCGGTGGTGCCGGAGGTAAAGACGATCTGCGCGGTGTCGGAGCGGCTGACTCCCGCGGGTGTATACGGTGCAGCAGCATGTTGAGCCACAGCGTACGCCAGATTTTCGAGCTCAAGATGCGGACGGTCCCCGCCATGCGGTATGAGTGACGCTGAACACACCATGAGTTTTGCGTCTACGTCCGATGCGACGCGCTGGGCAAAGTCCGGCGCGGCAATCCTGTCCATGGGCACCGCTACCACACCGCGCAGCATGCAGCCGAAGAACGTCGCAACCCATTCCGCGCAGTTGTCTCCCCAGAGCACCACGCGGTCGCCTTTGCCTATGTTTCTGGCCTCAAGCTCGCGGGCAAAACGGAATGCCATCTCTCCCAGCTGACGGTAGCTCCAGCGGAGTGTCCGAAAGCCACGACGGTAGACATAGGCGGTCTCGTCTTTGCGCGCCAGGTGCAGTTGAGGATAGTCGGCCAGAGTTTGGGGCATCTATATCTAAAATACCGATTCATGGCGCGGGGTGCAAAGAGAAGCAATTGACAAAGGGCAGAAGAGCAAATGGCAAATAGCAATTGGTAATTGGCAATTGGTTTGGCCCTTGTGTGTTCCAACGCAAAAACTGCCAAGTTCCAATTGCCAAGTGCTACTGTCATGGGAAGACCCAATGTCAAAAGCTTTGCAAGAAAAGAAAAGC
>DAHUXF010000485.1 GCA_027307295.1 Acidobacteriaceae bacterium | reverse complement strand
CCTCAGTGTAGTTCACATCCATCACCACCCAGCGAAAGCCCTTGCTCAGTTTGGGCGATAATATGAGTCCAGGCGTGGTCATCACGTCGGCAAAAGTCAGGAACAGCGGCAGGTTGTAGGCGCCGGGATCCGTCTTGTCCGCTGCAAACGATAAGAAGGGATCGTTAGGGCGCTCTTCCACTTCCATCTCTGCCACAGCCGGCCCTAATCCGTGCACGTTGCCGGAAAAGGAATCTTTAAGCAGGTCCTGGCCCGCGCCATAAAGACCTTCTTCTTTCGCCACCGCAGTGGCTGCGGTAAAGGCGTCCCATGCGAGCTTGTGGATTTTTTCATCGTTCACGCCGCGCGTATGCGTCATCAGGATTGCCACATCATCCCCGGTGAAGCTGATGTAGTGGTCTGCCAGAATGGATTTACCGGCGGACGCCACCACATCTTTCACTCGTTGTAACAGCTGCCGGGAGGGGGAGATGTGGCCGCCGATCGAGCCTACATCCGCCTTGATTACACTTAATGTCGTCTTCATAAAGCCTCCACACCTGCCACATTGTGACGCCAGGGTAACCACGGTGGCTGTGACCGTTATCACTCCAGTCAGATTTAGCAGGCAAAATGCAGTGTGGGCTTTATTTTCGGCTAGAAGCTGTCAAATTTCAGGACGTGGGCCGTGCAGAGGAAAGAGGCCGACGGCGGAAGCTGTGGCCAGGAAGCCCCCGTCTGGCCACGAAAAATGAGCTTAATGATGTTCGATTGCTACTTAATAATCCCCATCCGCGTCCCCACTTTCTTCAGCACTTCCAACGCTTGGGTCAACTGGTTTTGCGTGTGCGTGGCGGTCATGATGGTGCGCATACGTGCTTTGCCTTCGGCAACCGTGGGAAATGCAATACCCGGCGTAAAGACGCCTTCATTAAACAGCTCACGGCTGAATTCCATGGTGAGCCGGCCATCGCCGATGATAATTGGCGTAATCGGCGTTTCGCTGGCCGGAGTGCTGATGCCGCCGATATTGAATCCCAGCAGCCCAAGCTCCTTTTTAAAGAAGCGCGTATTGGCCCAGAGTTTGTCCATCAATTCGGGCTCCTGTTCAAGCACATCGAAGGCGGCAATGCATGTGGCGGCCACAGACGGCGGATGCGAAGTAGAAAATAGAAATGGCCGGGCACGATGATAGAGAAAATCGATCAGGTCTTTGGATCCGCAGACATAGCCGCCCAGAGCGCCAATAGCCTTGGAGAGAGTGCCCACCTGTACGTCCACGCGTCCGTGGACATTAAAGTGGTCGGCGGTGCCCCGCCCATTGCGGCCCAGCACGCCGGAGGAGTGCGCGTCATCAATCATCATGATGGCGCCGTATTTTTCCGCAATGTCGCAGAGTCCGGGCAGCGGACCGATGTCGCCGTCCATGGAGAAAACGCCGTAGTTGATGACAAGCTTGTGGCCCGGCTCGCCGGCAACTTCCTTGAGCAGCTCTTCCGCGTGCGCTACATCCTTGTGGCGGAAAACCTTGATCTTAGCCTTGGAGAGACGTGCGCCATCAATGATGCTGGCATGGTTCAGCTCGTCGGAAATAATGAAATCATCTTTACCCAGGATGGACGAAACCGTACCCGCGTTGGCCGCGAATCCGGATTGAAAGACCACGCAGGCTTCAACGTTCTTGAAGCGCGCGATCTTTTCTTCCAGCTCCATGTGAATCTTCATGGTGCCGGCAATCGTCCGCACCGCGCCCGATCCCACGCCGTACTTGCGCGTGGCTTCGAGAGCGGCTTCACGCAGCTTGGGGTGCGTGGTTAGGCCGAGGTAATTGTTCGAAGCGAGATTGATGACTCTTTTGCCATCGAACGTGCAGACCGGCGCCTGCTCGTCTTCAAGCACGCGCAGTTTGAAATGTGTGCCCTTTTGTTTGAGCTCGTTCATCTGGTCGGCCAGGTAGGAAAGCTGGGGGCGTGTGGCTGTCGTGGGCATGTCTCACTCCTGGGAAAAAATTTTCGCCGCTAGAATACAGGGTTTTTCGCCGCAGATTTACGCAAATAGCAATACGTTTTTAGCCGCGAATCAACGCGAATTGTTTTCAAAATTCAGAAACCAGTACCTGATCAACAAAATGTAACAGCCCGAAATGAAAACCCTTCACCGCTGATCTACGCAGATAAACGCAGATAAGAATCTATGGCAGAAACCAGCGCGTTTTTTCATTTCAAAATCCAGACACATCACATCCGCAAAACATGGCGTGAGGTCGTTTTAGCTCTATGCAGGCATTTTTATTAACCGCTTAATTCGCCACTAAACTCATGATCTGCGCTCATCTGCGTAAATCTGCGGCAAAGCTTCTACGTCTATTTCATCCTGATTCGTGTTCATTCGCGAAAATTCGCGGCCAACTCCTGAGCTACATCTAAGTTTTCTGTATTCCATTCGGATACAGCAGAATTTTACTCGACTCGCCTGTCCGCAGGCGGTCCATACCCTTGCTGAAGTCGGCCATCGGAATGCGGTCTGTGATTACGGGATCAAGGTCCAGTTTACCGGCCTTAAGCAATGCATTCATCTGATACCACGTCTTGTACATCAGCCGGCCATTGATGCCCTGCA
>DAHUXF010000484.1 GCA_027307295.1 Acidobacteriaceae bacterium | reverse complement strand
TCCACGCCGCATGACCGACGGCAAGCATGATTCTTCACCGCGCTGGTCGCCGGACGGTAAATGGCTGGTCTTTGTGCGCAGCCCTGAGTCTTCCGGCCCACCCGCTGGAAGCGCGGGTGCTGGAGCACGGCCACCCGCAGCGCAGCTTTACATGCTGCCGGTGAGTGCCGGCGGCGAGTCATGGAAAATTACCGATTTAGTGCGTGGAGCAGGCAATCCTGTATGGTCGCCTGATAGTAAGACGATTGCCTTCACCAGTGACACCTCGCCGGAAGACCTGGCCAAACAACGCAAAAAAGAAAGTGTGTCCAAGGGCAAGGGCGATGACAAATCGGCTGAAGGGGAAGCAGCTTCAGGCCCGGCCAAATCAGTGGATGCCGATGCCGACCACGAGAGTGATGTCCGCGTCATTACCCGCTCTGTGTATCGTGTGAATGGCGGCGGATATCTTGACTTCAAACATCCCCAGCACATATGGGTGGTCAGCGCGCCGCAAAGCTCTGACGATGATGCGAAGCCACGCCAGCTTACCAGCGGCAAGTTTCAGGAAGAAGGCGTGATGTGGTCAAAGGACTCCAGCACGCTGTATTTCACCACCAGACATGTCGATGATCCTTCTTATGAGCCTCCGCACGCCGATATTTACACTGTGGCCGTCACAGGCGGCGAGCCGGAAAAACTACTGACCATCAACATGGAACCGCGCGAGATGTCGCTCAGCCCGGACGGCAAGCGCGTGGCCTTCTGCGCTCCCATCAATGCTGAGCCAACGCAGTCTTATACTGAACCCGACCTTTGGGTACTGGACCTGGCGGCTGATGCGCGGCCGCGCAACCTCACCGCGAATTATGACTTTGATGTTTGCAGCGGAGTAGGCGGAGACCAGGGCACGCCGCGCGCCGGCGGTCCGGACCACGTAGTGTGGACTCCGGACGGCAACAACCTGATTGTAACCACGGCACGCGAAGGCATGGCCAATCTGATTGCGGTCGAGGCGGCATCCGGAAAAATCACCGAGCTCACAAATGGCAAGCAGGCGGTGGAGCGCTTCCGAGCGACGAACGATGCTAAGACTTTGGTCGTGCTGATCTCAACGCCCACGAACATTGGCGATTTGTTTGTGCTGAACCATGGCTCGACCGCTCCACCCCGCCAGATCACCCACATCAATGACAAGCTTTTCTCCCAGCTCAACCTGACCGCGCCGGAAGAGATCTGGTACACCAGCTTTGACGGCAAGAAGATCCATGCATGGATACAGAAGCCGCCAGACTTTGATCCCGCAAGAAAATATCCGTTGATTCTCAACATCCACGGCGGCCCGCACGCAGCCTACGGTTTTATCTTTGACCATGAATTTCAATGGATGGCGGCCAAGGGATACGTTGTGCTCTATCCCAACCCGCGCGGCAGTACGTCATACGGGCAGCAATTCGGCAACATTATTCAGTATCACTACCCGGGCGATGACTTCCGTGACCTGATGATTGGGGTGGATGAAGTTCTCAAACGCGGGTATATCGATCCCAAAAAACTAGGCGTCACGGGCGGCAGCGGCGGCGGGTTGCTGACGAACTGGGTTGTCGGGCATACGGACCGTTTTGCCGCAGCCGTGGCGCAGCGCGACATCGCCAACTGGAGCGACTGGTGGTATACCGCCGACTTCACTTTGTTTCAACCTGCATGGTTCAAAGCGCCGCCCTTCCTCGATCCCGAGGACTACAAGCAACGCTCTCCGATTACCTACATTTTGAATGTGAAGACGCCGCTCATGCTGGTGCTGGGTGAAGCCGACTATCGTACGCCCCCCGCAGCCGGCGGCGAAGAAATGTTTCGCGCCCTCAAGTTCCTGAAGCGCCCGGTCGTTATGGTGCGTTTTCCGGGCGAGTCCCATGAGCTTTCCCGCTCCGGACAGCCCTGGCACCGCGTGGAACGGCTGCAACATATTGTCGGCTGGTTTGATAAATATCTTCAAGGGCTGTCCAAGCCGGAATACGATGATGTCGCTTCCGGCGAAGCAAGCATGAAGCCGGGTGATCTGCCGGGCAAGCATGACGCCAGCAAGTCCACAGAGCCATCCGCACCGCCGAAGCGGAAATAATGAACAGAAAATCGGGAGGCCCTGGTTGAGGCTTCCCGATTTTTTGTGAGAGCCAAGTGGCTTATGCGCTCTTTGCCTGGAAGGTATGTTGAGCGCTTGTAATTTGTCCCACGGCCTCTTGCGTCAGCTTCAGCGCCACTGAGGTCAATTCACTGCTGAGTTCTTTGTTCACCCTGGCGGCTTGCGCCAGTGAATTAGCTGCGGTCAGCACGGCCTGCGCGCGCCCAACTGCTGTTTCTGGATCATAGGGTGGAATTAGGATGAGTCTTCCATTGATAACCGCGATCCCGCCGCCATCGCCTCCGCCAAAAAGGATTACGACTTCTTCCATAGCACACACTCCTGACTTTCTTAAAGTTCAATGGCCGGAAAGGAATTTTCACCGGCCTGAAAGGTAGTGCATGAGAAGGATGTAGCGTTACAGATTTTCGAGCGCACTTGGTCTTCCGGTTTTCTTGTGCGACACAATGGGGAGTGGGCTAAACACGGGATTAGCCCACTACCACACA
>DAHUXF010000483.1 GCA_027307295.1 Acidobacteriaceae bacterium | reverse complement strand
ATAGCTTCCTGAAACGCAGAGGATGCAAGTCCAAACCATCTGCACCATCAGGGAAACTGCCGGAGTCTTGTGGGTAGGATGTAGTTTGGCTACGCTCTTGAAAAACAATCCATCCTTGGCCATGGCGTAGTAGACGCGCGCGCCGGAGAGAATCAGCCCATTGCAGCAACCAAATGTAGATATAAGGATGGCAATGGCCATCAGGCCCTCAGCCCGCGCGCCAAACATCTGTTGCAGCGCAGCCGTTCCCACGCGGTCCGAGGTAGCGTATTTGATGCCGCGCGCCATCACGTCTGTGCCGTTAGGGTCGCCATTGAGAGGCAGCACGTTCAGATAAATGAAATTTGCCGCGATGTAGAGCAGGATCACCACACCCGTTCCAATCGCCAACGATAACGGCAAATTGCGCCTGGGGTTCTGGACTTCACCAGCGGTAAAGGTCACGTTGTTCCAGGCGTCGGCGGAGAACAGCGAACCCACTTGCGCCACTGCCAGAATTGTAAGCACGCCTACGAATGGACCAAGCCCAGTACCGCTAGCGGAGTGGGGCAAGTGTAAACGCCAGAAGTCAGTAAAGTTGGCAGCCACCGCCTGAGCGTTACGTCCCACCAGGATGCCGGCCACCACCAATGCAGCCAGCGCGGAAACCTTGGCGATGGTAAAGATGTTCTGCACCGCTGCGCCCGTCTTGATGCCAAAAACGTTCAGGCATGTCAGGAAAATGACGACCACAATCCCAGCTAAATTCTGCGTGTTCAGGCCAACGTCCATGCCGCCCAGAGGAATCTGGCTGGTGACATGCCACTCGGGAACTTTGGCAATGTGCCATATCCAGTGGGTCGCGGAGATCGAGGGAAAGAAGTGTCCCAGAAACTTGCCGAAGGCTACGCCTACCGCGGCCACGGTGCCGGTCTGGATCACCAGGAAGAGCGTCCATCCATAGAGAAAGCCCCAGAGCGGCCCCAGTGACTCGCGCAGGTAAACGTACTGTCCGCCGGCGCGCGGCATCATGGCGGCCAGTTCGCCGTAAGAGAGTGCGCCCACAATCGTCATAAAGCCGGTGACCAGCCACGCGCCAATCAGCAGCGCGGGTGAGTTGACCTCGAGGGCAATTTCAGCCGACACAATAAAAATGCCGGAACCAATCATGGACCCCATAACCAGAGTGGTGGCGCTGGTCAGTCCCAGTCCTTTGACCAGTTCAGGCGCGGCATTGGCGGCGGTGGGCGGCGTGCGGACTTCCGCTGATGATGACATATGGTTCTGTATGTTTTACCCCAAAACGCGCAGAAAATCCGCAACTGCTTTGGCCGGGGACTCAAGAAGGTCAGAAATCACGGCCACCGAGTCAGCGCCTGAGTCTATCACCTGGCGGCAGTTCTGGCGGGTAATGCCCCCAATGGCAACTAGAGGTTTTCGCGTAACCTCCCTTGCTTGCCGCACCCCCTCAACCCCCACCACCGGATCAGGGTTCATTTTGGAACTAGTGGCAAAGACTGGGCCAATCGCAACATAGTCAGCGGGGAACGTGTGAGCTTCACGAAGTTGGTCAAGGTTATGCGTGGAATAGCCGATAATCCGGTTTTTTCCGTCCTGCACGGCATCAAAAATCCTTCGTGCAGCCATGGGCGAAAGATCATCCTGACCCAGGTGGCAGCCGTCAGCCTCGGCGGCAAGGCAGAGGTCAACGCGATCATTCACCATCAGCATCGCCCGGTCTCCGGTCACGCGACGCAGCTCCCGCGCACAGCTCAGAAACCGGTGCAGCATCTCGGGCTGGGACTTATCCCGCAGCTGGAGCAACGTAACACCGGCGCTCATCAGCTCTTCCGCGTACTCAGCAACGGCTGCGATGGGGTCTGCCCTGGCCGCGAAGAAAGAAAAGTCAATGATGGGATAAAGCCGGGGCAGAATCATGCAGGTAGTGTACAGGCACCGGGGAAGCGTTCAGCCGTCAGCATTCAGCATTCAGCCACTAAACGCTCTTCCTCTGCAACCCTTGCGATCTCTTCGGTTGCAGGCCATTCTGGTTTGTATTCCCAGCGTGAATGAATATCATTAATGCATGTCTATTTCGCGGGGAGGCCACATGTCACAAAAAAACAAATACACACTCACAGCCGCCGCCATAGGAGCAATTGCCGTTGGATCATTTGCTGTGGGCGCATGCGCCATCGGCGCACTGGCTATCGGCAGGCTCTTCGTCCGCCACATGAGAGTTTCCCAGAGTTCTCTGGCCTCGGTTGAAATCGGAGAGCTGACCGTGGGACGCCTGGAGGTAAAAGAGCTTCGGGTGGAAGAGAATCTCCAACTCCCGGCGGGCCAGCGTTTTGAACTAAGGGAACCGAGATAGGAGTTGCGGTGAAAGCGTCGGGTCGTGGAGATTGCAAGTTGTCTTACTTCCAAGGATAAAATTTGTATCCGAAGTAAAAGCAATTTGGGCAGAAGTCTTCAGCTGCATTTCACAGCGCTTACCAATAAGCCCTGCGGTGTCGACTGAATCGTGGCTCTGGATGCTAGGAAGATCGTTCCTTGTTTGGCTATCATAAATCAGGAGACGATAATGACAAATCATGAACGAGCAGCACAACTTTGGCCGCTTTTGACATTCGCAGCACAC
>DAHUXF010000482.1 GCA_027307295.1 Acidobacteriaceae bacterium | reverse complement strand
CACACGGTCTTTTTTCCCAGAATGCTACAATCCAACCGTGTTTAACCATGCTCTGACGACCATATTTTTACTGGCTGCCACTGCTGCAGCCCAGCAGGAACAAACTTCTCCGCAAATTGAGGGCAAGCCGCAGGTCAAAGTAAATTACCTCAACGTATGCACACCCGGTGCGGACGAGCAGGCAATTATTAAGGGGGCGCTGACGGCTGTGGAGGGCAAACCGGCATTCAGCACAGACTTTGAGCTTTCCCGCGGTCGCACCACGTTGAAGGATGCGCCGGACGCAAAGTTCGTCCGCGTGCGCCGCGACTTTGCGCCGGAGTCAACGCTGATGACCGCGCAGTATTCCATGAGCACTGATTCCACCAACACCATTGAGATCCTGGTGCTGCGCTTGCGCGATCCCAAGGACTATCTGCAGGTGGTGATGGAGGACCGCGTGACAGCCGGCGCTTCAACGCCGCTCACCGTGCTCTCCATGGACACGCCCACGTCGCGCGTGCGGATTGAGCGGTAGAACAAGAGTTCAGCGGTGCTGACCCGTTGTCCGGAAACAGACCAGAGCGCGTATGAGCCGGTCTTTCAACAGGCATCGGCCATCATGGCGCGTTATCGCGCTGATCTGGGATTGCGCACGGCCTTCCGCTCTGACATCGCATGGCTCAATCCTGCGCCCAGCAAGGGCCCTGCAGCGCGTAAAAGCAAAACGGGGACCAAAAAGCCCTGAAGCGAAATGGCAGGCCATGAATCTATGAATACGATGGGTAACTCAGTTCGAGATACGGTGATTCTCGGCAGTGGATGCTCCGGTTTGACGGCGGCAATTTATGCGGCCCGCGCCAACCTGAAGCCGCTGGTCATCGAAGGCCATGAGCCTGGAGGACAGCTTGCCTTAACCACGCTGGTGGAAAACTTTCCCGGATTCCCTGAAGGCATACAAGGCCCGGAGCTGGTAAACAATATCCGCAAGCAGGCGGCGCGCTTTGGCGCCGACTTTATGCCCGGCCATCTGGTGAAGGCAGATCTGGCCCAGCGTCCGTTCCTGCTTGATTTTGGCGGCTCCAAAACCGTAACAGCGCGGACACTGATTATCGCCAGCGGAGCGAGCGCGCGCTGGCTCGATCTGCCCTCGGAACAGAAACTGATCGGCCACGGCGTCAGCTCCTGCGCCACCTGCGATGGCTTCTTCTATCGCGAAAAGAAGATCATGGTGGTGGGCGGCGGCGATTCCGCCATGGAAGAAGCCAACTTCCTCACGCGCTTTGGCCGCGAAGTCGCGCTCGTGCATCGCCGCGACACCTTCCGCGCTTCCAAAATCATGCTGGAACGCGCGCGCAAGCACGAAAAAATTGAGTTCATCACCAATACCGTGGTTGAAGACGTTTACGACGTCAGCAAGAAAGATGTTACGGCACTCAAGCTGCGGAACCTGAAGACCGGCAAAATCTGGGATTTCCCCACCAGCGCCTTGTTCCTGGGCATAGGCCATGAACCGAATGCCGGGATATTTACCGGCCAGCTTGATATGGATGATGATGGCTATCTCAAGACCCGCGACTTTGTCATGACGCGCGTCCCCGGCGTGTTTGCCTGCGGCGATGTGCAGGACCGCCGCTATCGCCAGGCAATCACCGCCGCTGGATCAGGCTGCGCCGCCGCCATGGAAGTGGAAAAGTTCCTGGAAAAACATGAGCGATAAGATGCGGTTTTGTGATTTAGAACTTTTGTAATTCCAAATCTGCCCTCGCTTTGTGTTAAAAAAGTAAGTTCCCCACGATGCCGTCATCTCAATCAATCCAGGAGTTCCGTTGTTAAGGGCTGCCTTCATCTCCCTTTCTGCAAGCAAGTCTCTGCGCTCCGTTGCAGAAAAAACATGGATCGGCCAGCGTCTCTCCCGCCGGTTCGTTGCCGGAACCGCTATTGCGGACGCCATTGCCGCCACACAGGCCACCAACCAGCTTGGCCTGAGCGTGAGCATTGATAACCTGGGCGAGAACGTGACGAATGCCGAAGAAGCCCGCCACAGCGCGCAACTCTACCACCAGATGCTGGACGCGATGCATGAGCAGGGACTCAACGCCAACGTAAGCCTCAAGCTGACGCACATGGGCCTGGACGTGGACGAAAGCATGGCGTATGAGATTGCGTCGGCTGTGGTGCAGCACGCCGCGCGGATCAACAATTTTGTCCGCATTGACATGGAAGGCTCGCCCTATACGCAGCGCACGCTGGACTTTGTTCATCGCCTGCACCGGCAGCCGGAAAACGCCGGGCACGTGGGCGCTGTGGTGCAGGCATATCTGTTCCGGAGTGAAAAAGACGTGGAGGCATTGCTGGCCGAGCGCATCCGGATACGGCTCTGCAAGGGCGCTTATAAAGAGCCGCCGGAGATTTCATTTGAGAAAAAGTCTGATACCGACGCGAACTATGTAAAGCTGATGAAGATGCTGCTCCGGAGCGGCGTGTATCACGGCATCGCCACGCATGATGAAAACATGATTCGCGCCACCATTGCCTTTGCCCGGCAGGAAAAAATACCGGCTTCAGCGTTTGAGTTCCAGATGCTCTATGGCGTTCGGCGCGACCTGCAACAGAAGCTGATCAAAGAAGGCTGGCGCTG
>DAHUXF010000481.1 GCA_027307295.1 Acidobacteriaceae bacterium | reverse complement strand
AGAGGTTGCAGGCCGCAATGTAGGCAAACTCTCCCGTGGCATGCTGCAGCGAGTTGGCCTGGCCCAGGCCTTGGTCAATGATCCCGATTTACTGATCCTGGATGAGCCTGCTTCCGCGCTTGATCCACTGGGCCGCATGCGCGTACGGGAGATATTGCTGCGGGCGCGCGATGCCGGCAAGACGGTTTTTCTCAGCTCTCATCTGTTGTCTGAGGTTGAGCAGATCTGTGACCGGTTGGCCATTGTGATGAAAGGCAAAGTGGCGCGGGTGGGGACGGTGGCGGAACTGCTGGAGGCCCAGGACAGGTTTGTGATTACGGCCAGGGGTGTTGATGCGCTGATGTTTGAAGGTGCGCAGCAAAATGGCTATATCAAAATCACTGTGCCTGCGCTCAACCAGCGAAGAACGATCGAGAAAATATGGCTCGCCGGTGGCGAGGTGCTGGCGGTCAATCCCATCCGGCGCACGCTGGAGGACCTGTTTGTGGAGTTGGCCGGACAGAACGGCGGCGGCCATGACAATGGGACGAGGTCACAATGAAGAAATGGAGAATGCTGGCCTTGCTCGGCCTGTGCTGCTGCGCCGGTTACGGAGCCAACAGCGCCGGGCCCAAATGGACCGTTAATGTGCAAGAAAAATTTGAATTTCAGCCGTTTGACCGCGAGATTACATTCCGCTGGACGCTGCACCAGGGTGTGCTTTTTCTTTCGCCGGAGAGCGTGCTGGTCTATCAGGTGAATCGATCACACGGGCCGGTTACGTTGTCTCCGCGCGATGCCAGCGGTGGCGGAGGAAATTTTGTCTTGGAGATCAGGGTCCTCAGTACAAAGGACGGACACGAAATCAAAGCGTTTCGCCTGCCCACCAACGCAGAGTTTTCCAAAGTGATGGCAACCCGCGAAGGCAGGTTTGTGGTCCGCACCGGCGACATTCTTTATCTGTATTCTGCGGACTTTAAAAGACTGGCAGCCAAGCCATTGCCGTTGAGGCGGCAAGTCCAGGAGGAAGGCTGGCAGATTGATGTCTCACCCTCCGGTGAGGAAGTGGCGCTGGTCCATCAGGAAATTCTTAAGCGTGATGCGGTCTCGCCCACCTCAGCCGTGATTCATGCAAACGTCGATCTGGAGGTGTTGGACGCGGCGACATTCAACGTCCTCAAACGCCTGAGCGTGCCGTGGTTCCTGGTGTCCTGGTTCGCAGCCGATCATACGCTGCTGATTTCTCCTGTGCCATCTCCTACAGAAGGCCCGAGCTATGGCGTGCTGGACTTTGACGGCCATTGGTCAGCTCTGAACCCAGATGGGGTCGCCCTGGGACTGGATTGTCCGTATCAGGCCCAGCCACTGGAGCACCAGCTTTTTGCAGCATATGACTGCGGCAATCTTTCTGTATTTCCCCAGGCAGGCCACAGGATTTTTTCCTTGAAGAATACAAGGAAAGAATATGTCGGCTCAGTGCGGAGCGGAGGCGACTACCTGGCAGTGCTGATGGAACAGCGTTATAAAAAGATGGATAATGCCAGCAATATTCCCGTTACAATCACCAAGCCATTACGCATTGAATTGTTCAACATGAAGACCCGGACCCGGCTTTTTTTCACTGAGGTGCGGCACAGCAGCTATTATGCCGTTTCACCTTCAGGGAAGATGGCGGTCGTGGACGGACCTTTACTTGAGCTGTTTGAGCCGGCACATTGATTCATGCGAGCCATCTTTCTTCTCGGCCTAAACTTTGTCAGGACGCAATGGATCGCGCTGGCCATCATCACCGTCTACATGACGGGCATTGGCGGAGTTTATGGCTTGCATGTACAGCGCCCGGAAGTGCTCTTCTTTCTGCGCTGGCACGCTGGGTATGCCATGGTCCTGGCAACATTGCTGGCGATTCCAGCCTTGCAAACGGAGCGCAAGTCGCGGCGCATTCTGGCCGTGCTCTCTAAAGGCATTCATCGCTGGCAATATCTGGGCGGGTTGCTGTTTGGATGCGCCCTGGTGGCTGCGTTCTTCTGCATGCTGGTTGGCGGCATTACCTGGATGCTGGCCAGGGAAAGCGGATTACAGCCTGAGGGACTGGCGGCGGTCACGCTGGCGCTCGTCCTTTCTGCCGTGGCAGCATCATCCCTGGGAATCTTCTTTTCGACATTTCTCCACCCTTTTCTGGCGATGGCTGCCACGTCAACGATGCTGGGTTTCCCATTTCTTCTGGAGGCGCAAGGCCTGCGCGTGCCGTCCGCAATGTTTCCCGTGACCGGGGTGCTTGGGCTATTGCTGGACTTCCATTTCCAGCCCATGGGAAATCGCATGTGGACAATGGCCTTGTCGGCGTTGTGCCAGATCGTCCTGTTCTGGGTGGCCGGGGCAATAGTCTTTGCCCGGCGTGATGTCACTATCTCGCCGGAGTAGCCGAAAAAAACCAACTTAACCCGCAAAAGTCCCGAAGGAACGTAGTGTCCTAATTTGAATTTCCATCTAGCCATAACCGCTGAATTATATTGCGCAAATCTGGCAAGCAGCCTATAAACGCTTACAATTATTACCATGAAGCACTTGCTTACTGTCGTAATGCTCATGTGTGTTCTGCCAGTAAACGGGCAAAAAGAAAGCCCTAAGCCAAATGACCAACA
>DAHUXF010000480.1 GCA_027307295.1 Acidobacteriaceae bacterium | reverse complement strand
GCAATTATTCTGCCGCAAACGCATTTATGGATGCGCTTGCTCTGGATTCTCGGCGGAAAGGCGAGCCACGTACCCTGGCGATCAACTGGGGTCCCATCAGTGAAACAGGATTCGGAACAACTCCGGAGGGGAGGGCGCTTTTCTCGATATGGGAACGGCGTGGCATCCAGGGTATAACTCCGGCCCAGGTTACCGAAACCATTGAGTTCCTGATTCCTCAGGACATCAACCATGCAGCAGTGATGAGAACAGACTGGGAACTGCTGAAACGGAGTTACTCAGAACTGTTGAGCGCGCCTTGGGCATCGGGGCTGGTCTCAGCAAATTCAGGGCAATCGGCCGCCGAGCCGGATTTATTGGCGGCCTTGAAACAAGTTTCTGTGAATGATCGAAAGCCGATTGTCGTGGAATTCCTACAGCAGCAGGTATGCCGGATCATGGGGTTCCGTTCGGGCGATGAACCCGAGCCGCATAGAGGTCTTTTCGAGCTAGGCATGGACTCCCTGTTGGCGTTAGAGCTCAAGAACCGCGTCCAGCTTGGATTAAAGCGTGATTTTCCCGCGACCGCGGTATTTGATTATCCATCCATCGATTCCCTTGCGGATTATCTGCTTCGTGAAGTGTTGTTGCTGGAAGAACCTGTCAAAACTGGCGCATCGGCAGCCAATGGCAATGGTTTGGGCATTCTGGAGCAGATTGACAGCCTCTCCGAAGAACAAGTCCAGGAGTTGCTCAATCAAAGGATGGGGAAGGCAGAAGTTCATGAGTGATTTTGCGGCCAAGATTTCTCAGTATTCTCAGGCCAGGCTGGCCCTGCTTTGCACCGAGTTAAAGGCCAAGGTTGACCAGCTCGAAAACGCACAGCCAGAACCGATTGCCATCGTCGGCATGGCTTGCCGGTTTCCTGGCGCCAAGAACCTTGAATCGTTTTGGGACCTGCTGCACGGCGGGGTGGATGCAATTGGAGAGACCCCGTTCGACCGTTGGCCGGTGGAGAGCTTTTATGATCCAGACCCCAACGCGCCTGGCAAGATCTACTGCACGCGGGGTGGTTTCCTTGATGATGTGGACCGGTTTGATCCGTCATTCTTCAATATCTCACCGCGTGAAGCGCTCAGTTTAGATCCGCAGTACCGGCTGCTCCTGGAAGTCACGTGGGAGGCGCTGGAAGATGCCGGGCAGAACCCCCTGGATCTCCGGGGTTCGCGCACCGGTGTTTTTATAGGTGTGGGAACAGATGACTATGCGAAGCTCCAGGTCCGCTCCTGCAAGCCTGAATCCATCACAACCTACACGGGAACCGGGAATGCATATTGTTACGGCGCGGGCCGCCTATCGTTTTTCCTGGGGTTACAGGGCCCCAATTTTCCCATAGACACCGCTTGTTCTTCTTCGTTGGTGGTTACGCATCTTGGCTGTCACAGCCTGCGCGCTAGAGAGTGTGATTTGGCCGTGGCAGGCGGGGTGCATCTGATGCTTTCTCCGGTAGGAACTATCTTTCTCTGTAGATCTCGGGCTTTGTCTCCCGATGGTCGATGCAAGACCTTTGACGCACAGGCAGATGGTTTCGGTCGCGGGGAAGGTTGCGGAGTCATTGTGCTGAAGAGGCTTTCTGACGCTTTGGCCAGTGGAGACAGGATCTACGCCTTGATCCGCGGTTCGGCTGTCAACCATGATGGTCCAAGCAGCGGTTTCACTGTTCCCAACGGGCCGGCGCAACAGGCCGTTATCCAAGAGGCACTCAATACCGTGCCTGCAAACGCAGTTGACATGGATTACATCGAAGCTCATGGAACAGGAACATCGCTGGGCGATCCGATTGAAGTTCGCAGCATTGCTGCTGTATTGGGACGCAAAGCTGGCCGTTCAGCCGACAAACCACTGGTTCTGGGATCTGTTAAAACCAATTTTGGTCATCTGGAAGCCGCCGCAGGAATCGCTGGTCTGATCAAGACCGCACTGGCGCTGCAGCATGAAGAAATTCCCCCGCATTTGCACCTGAAGAATGTCAACCCGAACATAAGTCTGGAGGATGGTCCTTTTGTGGTGCCAAAAGAGCCGCTGCCGTGGGCGCGTTCTGCCAGGGTGCGATTGGCTGGGGTGAGTTCGTTTGGTCTGAGCGGTACGAATGCCCATGTCATTTTGCAGGAAGCCCCTCCTGATCAAAACAGAGCCAATCCTACTGAGCGTCCGCTTCACTTGCTCACGCTGTCAGCTCGAACCGAGAGTGCGCTTAAGACATTGGCTGGCCGCTTTCACTCCCATCTTTCGCGCAGCTCATCGGACTGTGCAGACGTATGCTTCACGACCAACACTGGCCGGGCGCATTTCGCTCACCGCCTGGCCGTAACAGGCGGAAGCCAGGCCCAGTTGCAGGAAGGACTAAAGGCCTTTTCGCGAAAGAATGAGTCTTTAGGTTTCGTTGCGGGGCGAGCCAGCATCGGCAAACGGTCAAAAATCGCATTCTTGTTTAGCGGAGAGGGTTGTCATTACCCAGGCATGGGAAGCCAGCTTTATTCCGGGGAGCCGAGGTTCCGGGAAGTGATTCAGAGATGCGAAGAAGCAGTAGGGCATCTACTTGAGTATCCACTTTCAAAAGTATTTCAAGCGGATGGCAACGGCAGCCAGGCTCTATCACGGCTGCC
>DAHUXF010000047.1 GCA_027307295.1 Acidobacteriaceae bacterium | reverse complement strand
ATCGCCGGATGCGGCGCGCGTGGCTTCCTCAATATAAAACCAGAGAATGCGGCGTATCTGGTCCAGCTCAACCTTGAAATTATTCAGCGCCTGCACGGCATTGACATCTTCAAAAAAATGCGGGGATTTTTGGCCGGGTGTGTTGGCCGCAAGCTGGCCATGGATCTCTAGCTGGAGGGCTTCCAGGTCCCTGGTTATATCGCGCATGTGTTGCAGCAGAGCATCTTTGCCGCTGGTTTTGTTTTGCCACGAAGCTAAAAACGTGGGGCTATGGCTGGCGCCGGTAAATTTCATTTTCCTCGTCCAAGCGTGGAATTCATTTCTCAGGTGTACAAACATAATTGCTGTTACGACAAAATGGACAGGAAGATTTTCAGGTTACCTGGTTTGCTAACAGAAGTAAGGGGATCGGATGATCCGGTGAGCGGCTGATCTGCTTTCATGCTGGACCACAAAGGACACACGAAGGATCACGAAGGAAAGAACTTGCCGGGTGATTTACCCTAGATGGACGCTGATTGGATTTCATTTGCTAGAACTTTCCTAATCAGTGTTATCCGTGTAAATCAGTGGTAAGGCCTTCTTCATCTTTGCGCAAATCAGCAGCGAAGAAAGATACACCAACTCTGCAACTGCTCTAGATTCTGCGGGCCAGCACCAGCGTGATATCGTCTGGTTGCTCGATTGAGCCAATCCAATCCTGCACCGCCGAAACAGCATGTTCCGTGATGCGTTCCAGCGGTAAATCGCGATAGGTGCTGATTGCTTCAATCAGGCGGTCTTCGCCGAACTCACCAAATTCATTTTCCGGCTCAGTGATGCCGTCGCTGAAAGCGATAAAGATGTCGCCGGGATAGAGCTCTACGGTTTCTTCCTCATAATCGCAATCGGGGAAAAGGCCCACGACGGTCCCGCCGGTTTCCAACCGCCGCACCATGCCGTTTTTGGAGAGTACGATGGGCGGCAGATGGCCGGCATTGGCATAGGTGAGCTGGTGCTTGGCTTCATCATAGAAGCCCAGAAAAAGCGTGGCGTATTTTTCCGGCTGCGTGCTTTGGAAAAGGTGGCGATTCAATAACCACAGCATCTGCGCCGGCGAAGGGGCCACGCGGGCCATCACAGTGGCAGTGCGGGAATGCGTCCCATAGACCGCCGCGCTTCCAACCGAGAGCAACTCCTGTTGCTCATAGGCGCGCACGGCGGAATGAATTGTGGCCATCAGCAAGGCAGCGGAAATGCCTTTGCCGCTGATGTCACCCACGGCAATCCCCACTTGGTCAGGGCCATACGCCAGAAAATCGTAGTAATCACCGCTCACAATGCGCGCCGGACGGCATATCCCAAACAACTCCAGGCTACGCGTGCCGGAGATGCTGCGGGGAAATAGCTGGGCTTGCACTTCATGGGCAATTTCCAGTTCGCTCTGCAGGCGCTCTTTTTCTTTTTGCTCGGCAATGAGCTGCTGCAAGGAATCCGTCATGGAGTTGAAAGAAACCTGCAAAGCGGCCAGCTGGTCTTTTTCCCGCACTTCGATGCGTTGTGTGAAATCTCCCCGGTTGATGAATTGCGTGGCTTTATAGAGATTGGCCACGGAGTACGTGATCTTGCGGGTAAGTCCCACACCAATGAGCAGCGCCACCAGCACAACAATGGCAAACAGGATGGCCGCGCCCGCCAGCACCACACCGATGATCCCGCTCCAGAACGACATTGATTCGGAAAGATTGGCCAGCACCGTGGAAAGCCGAGTGCTCCCGGAAAGGAAGAGATTGGTTTGTGGTTCGCCGGTCCGCCAATCAGTGGATTGAATCAATCCGCCGAAGCGGAATTCCCAGTCCAGGCTGCGCTGGGGCGCGGGGACTGTGCCGGCGGTTATTATATTGTTGCGCGGCGGCGCCTGCTTCATCCTGGCGATAGTTTCGTCTGCCTGTTGATCGTCATTCGCCGCTATATCTCCTGCGTTGGCGGCTCGAAAGTTAACGATGGACGAAAGCGTAAGCGATCCCAGTTTGTTGGCCACCAGGGCTAGGAGTTTTGTATCAAATGGAACACTGGAAACAACCAAGGCCGGGCCGCGTGGCGTAGGGATTGAGTTAACGGCGCGCAGGTAGAACTTGTCATTGTCATAGACCAGTCCGCTGAAGCCATTTTTCAGCCATGCAGGCGCTTCACCCGGCTTCAGGACCGTGACCGTGCGTCCGGCAAAAGGCACCCTCTCTGCCGAAATTTTTTCCGGGTCTGCCTTGTGCCGCTCCATCTCTTCAATGGCGGCAAGGTTGGCTGAGGCCAGACGCTGCTCCTGTACTCGGACCTCCGATACGGCAAGAAAGGTGGCCAGATGCTGCGCCAGAACGTATCCTGACCCGAATGCCATGACAGCCATCAGGCCCACCGGCAGGCCGCCGATGAACAGGTACGTGACGATCAGGCGGTTGCGCACGCTCCACATCACGTGGTTTCTGAACCAGCGGAGCGAGAGGAAAAACAGCAGAATGCATGCCACCCAGCCCAGAAAGACGATCCAGCCGGAGAGCGCGGAAGCCGCGACCGTGGTGGCTTTGAACAGTGACAGGACTAGCTGAAATGCCAGCAGTACTGCTTCCATCGCAGCCATGTAGAGCGTCATGCGGGCCAGCCGCGTACGCGGAATCATGCCCCATGCGTTAAGTTTATGCGTGATGGAGGACCAGACCGGCAAGCACACCGATTATATCGAGTACTGAGTGCCGTTCAAACAGAAGACCGTCCCTAACAGAGATGGTTACAGCCGGGCCAGCAGGTCAGAGTGGAAATCAGGATTATAAGCCTGGCTCAAGCTTCCCGCAGCGTTCTTAAGGCGCTGATACGCGCCCATGGCGTCAATCCCAAAGATACGGCGCAAACGGGGAAGGCTGGGGGAGGGAACCAGAAGTTGAAGAGGTTGGGGGAGGGCCAGCAGAAGTTTGAGCCGTATCAGCGCCAGCATGGAATAAAGCCTGAATTCGGTGGCAGCCCGCACCAGTTCCTGGGCCAGTTGCCGTCTTTCAATACTGCGAGGGCTATCTTCCTCATTGAATGCTTCCAGATTCCCCCATTCAATCAGGATAATCGCATTATGAGACATCCGCAGCAGATATTCGCGCAACAGGTGGCCCCGTCTCCGCTGCCATTCCTTGAATTCTACGGGGGCCATGCGCAGCCGGAAGTTCACTTCCACCGCGGGATCCAGCAGGGCCATGAATTCCTCAGAGTTGGCGGAGCGCAGGAAGGGAGTTACATCTTCCGGGGTGCGTTTGGGGAACCTTCCCGCCAGCTTAAAAGCCGTATAGCCGGCAAAGAGAAGCAATATGCCGACCAGGAAAATTATGATGAAATCGAACATCATCGGAATATTCCCTTCACAGCTCTGGTGTACTGCCGCAATTCGCTAATGGCCTGCTCTGGCGTCACTGGCAACGTCCACTCCGGCTTTGATGGAGCCTCGCGTTTCCAGAACGCAACCAGCCAAACTACAACGCCAATAATATAAGCGATGGCAGGGGCATTTCTGACAATTGGGTCGAATTTCGTTCCGAATTCCGAACGAAGCAGGTAAGCGACCAGCAATCCTGCCGCGCCAATGCCAAAACCAAGAACAATGCCAATGGCATGTGGTAGCCAGCGGACGTGAAAGATTCCGATGAGGATGATGAATGCGCTGCATATGCCAAACTGGAGAAATCCGACCCCAATCTCCAGGTTGATGATCGTCGTAAGGAGGAGACTCTGGGCTGGCCGGGGGACAAGGATTGTACGCAACAGCGCCAGGGCGACCATGGAAAATCCGATTCCGGGAAATACCCAGCCAAACCATCTCATCCCCAGAAAATTCCGAAATACCGAACGGAAGGCCTCCTGGAGAGCAAAAAATGCGAGAAATACGCTGATCGTTTCACTTGTCCAAAACACCTTGGAATAGAGAGCGAGGTCGCTTCTCATGGATAAGAGAACGAGGGTCGCACAGACCGAAAAAACAGTTGATGTAAAAAATATGGGGAACTGACGATAAGAACGGCGCACGAGCAAGAGCAGGCACAAGCCCGCTTGCAATGCCGCGCCAGCTAAACTCCACATTAGTTCGCTTTTATTCACAATAGAGAATGGCCAGCAGCTTAAACCAGCCACTCTCCGTGTGCAAATCCATATTTACAGTTACCCTGGCGGCAGCGGGGCTGGCACTGGAATAATGGATTCATCACAAATCAGGCCCAATGCTACCGTCATCAAAAAGCTGATCATATCCTGCATAAACGTTTCTCCTTCCGAGTTCAGACCGGGATTTTTTTGGCGAGTTGAACGCCCGATATTTCTTCTTTTGGTGCCATGGGGCCCGAATTGGTGGTTAGAACAGAGACTATGCGGGGAGGACATCTTTGCGGGGAAGTTTATAGAAGTTTATAGTGAAATGGGCTGGGGTTTTAGGCCGAAATCACCTTAGAATTACAATTTCTTTAAAAGCTAAATCTCGCTCCCCGGCGCAACTTGCCCCTCCTGTTCCAAGATGGTTTCGTGGGGATTTATAGTGGGGATTCCAGTACATTTTAAGCCCAATTTTACCCATTATATTAATAATTTTCTTAAAATATACCGAAGACTAGTTCTCCAGAGCTTGAATCTCGTCCTGCTAGTCGTCGTTTGTTCGCTTTTTATATGAAATTTAGTGCATATTTGTGCGCATTAATTTATTCAATTTTTAAAAATATGGCGGGGTTTGATGCCTGTGAGTACTTAGCTATATTGCAGACCATCATCGTCTTCAGAGGGCTCTGTTCTGCTGGGCGTGAAGTCGGATGCCAGATGCGCTCCTGCCAGAAGCATCAGCCCGGATATAAATGCCCAGAACATCAGGGCCACCGAGATGGAAAAAGCCTGTCCATATACTTCCTGAAAATTCAGCCAGGGCAGTGTCTTGATATATAGATATTTGCCCACCTCCCATAACACGCCCATGGCCACCGCCGCCGGCATTACGCTTCTGGCTTTGACCTTGCCGTTGGGGAGCAGCCAATAGATGAGAAAGAAAATGGCGATACTGGCCGCCATGGCGCATATCTTAAGGGCCACAAAGGTGGCGGCGCGGAAGATAATATTCTCATTGCCGCGCATCATGAAGGAGAGCGCCAGTTCATTGCCTGCCGCCATGGCAACTGAGGCCAGAGCAAGAATGCCACACGCAAAAGCCAGCACCAGCGAGATGATCTGGTTGCCCAGATAGGATCTGTTGCGGGTGAAGCCCCATATCCGGTTGAAGGCCACTTCAAGCGGGACAAAAACTCCAGTGGATGTGATGAGAAGGATCACCAGCGATGCCATCTTGACGCGCTGCCGGTTCTTGACCAGGTACGTGAGGTTTTTGATGACGAACTCCTGCCCCGCAGGCAGATGGTCCCGGAGCAGGTCGACGACGACGTTGAACATGGTTTCAGAGTGGAAGACGTTCCGAATCAGCCACATCAACAGGACCATGAAAGGAAAAAATGAAAGAATGGCATTTGCGGCCACGGAAAAAGCGAATGTATGGGCTTCCGTTTTGGCCAGATAAGCCAGCGTTGGCACGCCACGGTGCTCCAGCATGTGCTTCCACGGACGTAGAAACAGTCTTGTCGCTAATGACTCAGCAGATACAGCTGCTTGCGTATCAGAAGCCTCACCTTCCACCGCTGGCGATATGGAATTTGCAGACATGAACCTTTGTCGAAATCCTAGCAGAAATCCCCGTCTGACGATGCGCAGAACCTCTACCCCGGAACACGAAAGTTTGCTTCAGTATTTTCCCTTTCGAACATTTTGCCTTTTGCCACGAAGCCGGTGCATTCAGCAATGCAACATTTATCAACAAATCCAGCAACAAAATGCTTTACAAAAACCGGAGTTCCTGAATATTATGCTTGGCTCCTTGCGGCTCAGCCGCCGGGAGCATCTGCACAAAACTGTTTTTCCATCTGCTGATGGTGATGGGAAATTGCTAAATCTGATTTTTTGATGAGGTGAAAGGAGTTTCGTACGTGAAAGAGAAGGGAACTGTAAAGTGGTTTAACGGAGCCAAAGGATATGGCTTTATTCAGCGCTCCACCGGCGAGGACGTTTTTGTCCACTTTTCTGCGATCCAGGAAAATGGCTACCGGACCCTCAATGAGGGCGAAATGGTTGAGTTTGAACTTCTAAAAGGTCCAAAAGGCTTTTTGGCGGCAAATGTCTTGCGCGGCGCCGCAAGCTAAATCGGTGATTCTCACCGATGCGATTTGGTTTCCCCTTGTCAGGGCAAGGGGAAAATTTTATTGCTTTCCGATCATGGCGTTGCCCCACCTGCATTTGCCATCCAGGAAGCTCCATTTAAGAAAACAAATTTGACTGTACAGGAAACGCTTGCGGCGATTGCGATGCGCGCCGTCCGTTTTCATAGTTCACGCCGATGCCGTGCTTCAAGCACAACTTCCGCATCAGCGCCGCGGTTCTGCGCGTGTACTCCACGGGCAGAAAGGCGCGTCCGCTGAACCGCTCCTTGTACATGGGTACAAGGTGGGGAAAGTTTTCCTGCAAGAAGGGCATAAAGATCTTTTCCGAGCAGGGCTTCAGGAACAGAGGGCTTGCGGCAACGTGATCCGCCTGGGCCGCAGCGGCGGCACGGACAATTTCTTCCAGATCGGCGGGCGCGTCGGTGATGGCCGGCAGCACCGGCGCGCAGTTGATGCTGGTGCGGATGCCGGCCAGCGTGAGTTTCTGCACGGCCTTGAAACGCAAATCGGGCCGGGGCGCGCGCGGTTCCAAGATGCGCGCAAGGTCAGTGTTGGTGGTGGTGACGGTGATGTGTATGCTGAGCCGGTTCTTGCGGGAAATGGCATACAGCAGATCGAGATCGCGCACAACCAGATCAGACTTGGTCACCAGGCCCACGGAAAATCCCTCATGCCGGGAGAATTCCTCCAGAATGGCGCGTGTGATGCCGAATTTTCTTTCCGCCGGCTGGTAAGGATCGGTGGCCGTGCCGATAGCAATGCTCTGTCCGGCGCGGACATGCTTTAGCTCCTGTCGCAATAGCCATGCTACTTGCCGCTTGACGTAAATCTTGCGTTCAAAATCCACTCCATCGCGCATCTCCATGAACTCATGCGTATAGCGCGCGTAACAGTATTTGCAGGCAAACTCGCAGCCGCGAAACGGATTGATCTGCCAGGCGAAAGGCACGCGCGGAGAATTGCAGCGCGTGAGCACGCTGCGGTTTTCCAGCGAGATGTAATCAACATTGTGTCCTTCGGCAATGGATTCACCCTCGGCGGCCAGGCGGGCGATGCCGACCAGTTGGGTGTGCGGAGCGTCCTGAGGGAAGAGGGTGTCCATAACGTGTATTTCGTATTTTGTTCGCCATATATAGCGTAAGGCAAATGGAGAAGGAATGCAAGAGGAGTGTGTGAGATCCCTAGAAGATGGTGGAATTTTCCGGGCCCAGCAGCTTTCCCGCGTCCTGATCCACCAGCCACAATAATCGGCCATTCACAGGCCGGACGCGCTGCGCCGGATACTGGTTCCCGCCGGGGCGAAGGACCTGGCTGAGGATTTGCGACTTGCCCGCCCCGGAGACAAGAAAGAGCACCTGGCTTCCATGGTTCAGGACCGGAAACGTTACGGTAATGCGGAAACTCTGAAATTTTTCTACCCAGTTGGCCGCCACCAGACGCGAAGCTTCATTCAGGGCAGCGCTGCCGGGGAACAATGATGCTGTGTGGCCGTCATCGCCCAGACCGAGGAAAATCAGATCGAAGACTGGCCATGCTTGTGCCGCCAGACGAAAAAAAGTACGCAACTGGTCTTCATAGTCGTCAGCGGCGGCTTTGGCGTCCAGTTCCGCACGAACGCGATGGATGTTTGCCGGTGGCATGGGGACGCGTGACAGTAAAGATTCATAGGCCATGCGGAAGTTGCTGTCAGGATGATCGGGCGGGACGTGCCGCTCATCGCCGAAGAAGATGTGGACCTTCTCCCAGGGGATGGCGGTCTTATATTCCTCCGCCAGAAGTGAGTAGACGCCGCGCGGCGTATTTCCGCCGGAAAGAGCCACGGAGAAGCGTCCACGCTGTGTGATGGCGGATTCGGCCATGCGCTGGAATTCCTGCGCCGCCATCTGGTTCAGGGCAGGATTGTCAGGCACGATCTTGATTTCAACCGACATGTGACTCTTAAGTTCTTATTCCGCACGATTTCAATCTGAAGCTAACGTGTTGCGCTGGGGCGCGCCTGCCTGTTCAGAGCATACCTTGCTGCGCCGATGAGTCCCACGCGATCATTGGTGATGATTTTGACTGGAATCTTTTCCAGTACCGGCTGCAAACGGCCCTTGGCCACGAAGGCTTGCAGGAATTCCGGCCCGGTTAGCTTGGACAGAATATGCGATGCAATGCCGCCGCTGACAAAGACGCCGCCGGTGGCCATGAGCTTAAGCGCCAGATTGCCGGCCTCGGCTCCGTAGATTGTTACAAAAACATCCAGCGCGCGTACGCAGATGGCCGCTGTGCCGCTCATGCCGTGCTGTGAAATGGTGGCAGTTGCATCGGATGCCTGGGAAAGTTCGTCGCGCAGCCATGGCGGTTCCTCTTCGGTCCCGGAGTCCCGCAGAAAATCGTAAACGTTCTTTAGTCCTGGGCCTGACAGGATGCGTTCATAGCTGACGCGCTCGAATTTATTCAGCAGATATTGCAGCAGTCCTATTTCAAGCTGATTGCGGGGAGCAAAATCACTGTGGCCGCCTTCACACGGAAATGCGTGACGGCGGTTCCCGTCATCGTAGAGCCCGGCCTCGCCTAATCCTGTGCCGGCTGCGATCAGAGCAGCATTGCCTTCCGCGCCGGCGGGAGAGTTCAGAGAGATGAAGTCACTGGGCTCCAGATCGTCCACGCCGGAGGCATGGGCTTCAAGATCATTGATCAGGAAAACCTTGTCCAGGCCGCATTCGCTGGCAAGCGACGCTTCTTCAATCACCCACGGCAGATTGGAAGCGGAAACCCGGCCATGGAGGACCGGACCGGCAATGCCGAACGCAGCCTGATGAATGGCATCATGCGAATCCTTACGGAAGAGCTGGATGATCTCTGCTAACCCAGCGTGCTTCCGGCTGGAATAGATCTGTTCATGCTGTAAATGCAGATGGCCGGCATCTGTCCGGAAGAGCGCCAGCCGGGTGTTGGTGCCGCCGATGTCACCGGCCAGAATCATTCAGCAATCTTTCTCCAGGAGCGGCCATCACGGGCGATAAGTCCATTCGCTTCCTCGGGGCCCCAGGAGCCGCTGGCATAGTTCGGGAAATTTCTCGCTGGCAGGGCTTTCCAGACATCAAGCACGGGGTCCACTACTGCCCAGCCCGCTTCCACCATGTCCGCGCGCTGGTAAAGCGTCTGGTCGCCCATGATGCCGTCATACAACAGCACTTCATAGCCGGTATTGGCGCTGGTGCCAAAGTAGTCAGAGTAATTGAAATTCATCTCCACCGGCCCCACTTTCATCTGCGCGCCGGGCACCTTGGCTCCAAAGCGCAGTGAAAGCCCTTCGTCGGGAGCAATGTGGATGACAAGTTGATTGGCATCCAGGTTGCTGACCGGAGTATCGCGAAACAGTACCAGAGGGGCGCGCTTGAATTGCACCGCCACTTCCGTATAGCGCCTGGGAAGGCGCTTGCCGGTGCGCAGGTAGAACGGCACGCCGGCCCAGCGCCAGTTATCAATCATCAGCCTGAGAGCGATGAAGGTTTCCGTTTTTGAATCCGGCGGAACGCCCTCTTCTGCGCGGTAGGCCGGGACGCGCTCGCCTTTGCAGACGCCGGGGCCATACTGTCCACGAACGGCGTAGTGAAGAACGTCTTCAGCGTCAAAGGGCTGTATGGCATGCAGGATTTTTGACTGCTCATCATGCACTGACCCTGAACTGAACGAGATTGGCGGCTCCATGGTGGTGAGTGAGACAAGCTGAAAAAGATGGTTGGGAACCATGTCCCGCAAGGTCCCCGCCATATCAAAATAGCCGCCGCGTTTTTCCACGCCAACGGTTTCCGCCACCGTGATCTGGATATGGTCAATGTAGCGGCGGTTCCATATAGGCTCAAAAATGCCGTTGCTGAAGCGAAATACCAGAATGTTCTGCACCGTCTCTTTGCCAAGATAATGGTCGATGCGGAACACCTGGTTTTCATGCAGGACCTTCAACACCTGCCGGTTCAGCGCCCGCGCTGACACAAGATCGTTACCAAAAGGTTTTTCAAAGACCACGCGCCGCCACTGCCCATCTTTTTCACAAACCAATCCCGCCGCACCAAGCTGCTCTGCAATGTTTCCGAAAAATGACGGGCTGGTGGCAAGGTAAAAGAAATAATTTCCCTGCGTGTTATACGTCTTGTCCACGACAGCCAGGGTTTGGGCCACGCGCGTGTAGAGTTGCGGGTCATGAAATTCACCGCCTACATAACTCACGCGGCTGATAAGCCACTTGCTGAGCTCCGGGTCCATGGCGCCGGTAGCAAACGTCTGCAACTTTTCGCTCATGATCTGCCGGTACTGCTCGTGTGTGTAGTCGTTGCGCCCCACGCCCACCACGGCGAAATCAGGAGAGAGCAGTTTGCTCTTGGCGAGGTTATATAGCGCAGGGAAGAGCTTACGCGCGGTAAGGTCGCCAGTGCCACCGAAAATCACCATGATGCACGGCCCGCTGGGGGGTGGACTTCCTGACGACTGATCAAGGGCAGGCATTTCACGTTCCAGATTTGGTGTCTGTGGCATAGGTCAGCTTCTCCGGCGCAAACGAAATTCTATTTTTTCCCGGCAGTCAGTTCGATGTGACCGCCAAATTTCTGCCGCATGGCGCTCAACATCTTTTCCGCAAACGTATGCTCCTGGCGCGACCGGAACCGCGTATACAGCGCCGCCGTCAACACGTCAGCGGGAACGGCTTCTTCCAGGGCGGCGTTGACCGTCCAGCGGCCTTCGCCGGAATCCTGCACGGTCCCGGTGTATTCGGAGAGTGTAGGATTTTCCGCCAGAGCCATCGCCGTAAGATCAAGCAGCCAGGATGAAACTACGCTGCCGCGCCGCCAAACCTCTGCAATATCGGCCACGTTCAGGTCATAACGATGATCTTTGGGCAACTGTTCCGATGTGGCGTTGCGGAAGATATCAAAGCCCTCGGCATATGCCTGCATGAGTCCGTATTCGATGCCGTTGTGAATCATTTTTACAAAATGTCCAGCGCCGGAAGGGCCACAATACAGATAGCCCTGCTCGGCTGTTCCGCCGAGTCTTTCGCGGCCCGGCGTGCGGGGAATGTCGCCCATGCCAGGGGCCAGCGTTTTGAAGATCGGATCAAGATGCTCGACAGCCTCTTTGGGCCCGCCAATCATCATGCAATAGCCGCGCTCCAGCCCCCAGACGCCGCCGCTGGTGCCCACGTCAATGTAATGGATGCCGCGATCTTTCAATTTTTGCGAGCGGCGCACATCATCTTTGAAATAAGAGTTGCCGCCGTCAATGATGATGTCTCCGGCTTCAAAGCGCTGCGCCAGAGCATTGACCGTCTGCTCCGTTGGATCGCCTGCCGGAACCATGATCCAGGCGGCACGCGGCTTCTTGAGTTTGGCGACAAAGTCATCCAGAGTTGACGATCCGGTAGCGCCCTCGCCAGCCAGTTCATTTACGTTCTGCGGGCTCAGATCGGAGACCACGCATTCATGTCCCGCACGCAGCAGACGGCGGACCATGTTGCCGCCCATCCGCCCAAGTCCAATCATTCCCAGTTGCATCGTTTCCCCTCTGATCTTGTGGTTGCGATTCCAGAAAGTCGACTACTGCAAAGCATCTTGTAATAACTGTTCTAATCTTGCCAGTCCTGAGTTCACGGCCGCCGGCAAATGTACGCGCAATGCGCGAC
>DAHUXF010000479.1 GCA_027307295.1 Acidobacteriaceae bacterium | reverse complement strand
CATAGCCCTGGCCCGTTGCTTTCGCCGCCGGATTTCCAGGCGCTGCCTGCGCCGCTGTTTCAGCGGTGGCCGGGCCGTCACCGGCAGCAATCGCCGCTGCGGCTGTCCCGGTTACGTTTCCGCCTTCTTCGTAGTTCCATGAAGAGATATCATACTTGGCGCCCACAGCGTCAAAGCCGGAGAAGAAACCGTCTTCGGGTAGCTTAAATCCTTTTTTCACGATCAGCGGAGCGTTGGTGTAATTGGTGATGTACTCCTTGGCGTAGCGGTTATTCTGCAACGCGTAAGTAATCAGACCGCCAAGGAAAGCAATGTCTGTACCGGTACGAATCTGGCAGAAATGGTCGGCCTGTGACGCCGTGCGCTGAAAGCGGGGATCCACCACCACCAGCTTGGCATTGCGTACTTTTTTCGCCTCAACCACCCACTTGAAACCGCAAGGATGATTTTCCGCCGGGTTCCCGCCCATGATCAGCATCATGTCGGTATTCTTGATGTCCACCCAGCCATTGGTCATTGCACCGCGTCCGAACGTTGGTCCCAAACTTGAGACCGTAGGGCCGTGTCAAACACGGGCCTGGTTTTCGATGTAGCAGACCCCCAGGCTGCGCATGGTCTTTACAACAAGATAGTTAAATTCGTTGGTATCGGTGCAGCCGCCGTTAAAGGCAATGCCTTCGCAACGGTTAACCGCCTTGCCGTTCGCATCGGTATCGATAAAGGTTTCATCGCGGGTCTTCTTGATGTGGCGCGCAATCTCGTCATAGGCCTTGTCCCACGAGATGTCTTCCCACTGTGTGGACCCCGGACGCCGCACCTGCGGCTTCATAAGCCGGCGGTCATTCTTGATTTCCTGGAAGAGCGATGCGCCCTTGGGGCAGAGAGTGCCGCGATTGATGGGATGATCGGGATCGCCTTCAACGTGCACCACCTGCGCCGTCACGTTCTTGGCCTTATCTCCCAGAGTGTGAATGATGACTCCGCAGCTCACCGAGCAGTAAGGACAAGTGGAACGCGTCTCCGTGGTGCGGGCAATCTTAAGTTCTTTGGCTTGGGCCAGGACCGGGCGGGCATCAAATCCCAGCAGCAAAGCGGCAGCGCCGCTGGTCCCTACCTTAAAAAACTCACGTCTCGATAAACCCATAGAGTCGCCTCCTGGCGCATCACGAGCAATTTGCGTGTTACCCGCACTGCTGAGACCAATTCCGTGCAGCTGGATAAGGAATCGCCAACATGCTAGAACCTGCTACGGCAAATGTCCAATAAAATTTTGTCCATGCAGTTGAAGCAGCACTGTACTCTCAGGAAAAGAGAGCACATTGTAAACTCCCATTTCTCTGGCCATTGCTGTTATTCTTTTTGGTTCCCGACTCAACCTTAAGCAAGGATGAAGCCATGTTAACCATGCAAGGTAAGAACGCCGTAATTTTTGGAGTGGCCAATAAGCGCAGCATCGCCTGGGCCATTGCACAGCGCCTGAGTGACGCCGGCGCACGGCTTGCCATTACTTATCAGAATGAGCGCATGAAGGCTGAGGCGCATGACCTCATCACTTCCCTGCCCCGCGCGGAGGCTTTCCAGTGTGACGTCTCCAGCGATGCTGAGATTGACCAGTTTTATGCCCAGATTAAAGAACGCTTTGGACGCCTGGACGCTCTGGTCCACTCAGTAGCCTATGCTCCGGCGGAAGACCTTAGAGGGGATTTTCTCAACACTTCGCGAGACGGGTTCCGCATCGCCCACGATGTGAGCGTTTACTCTCTGATCGCCGTCACGCGCGGGGCCGCGCCTCTCATGGCCCAGGGCGGCAGCGTAATGACCTTGACCTACTTCGGCGCAGAAAAAGTTGTTCCCGGATACAACGTGATGGGAGTGGCCAAGGCCTCTCTGGAAGCCACCGTGCGCTATCTGGCCAGCAGCGTTGGCCCCAGGAACATCCGGGTGAATGCCATCTCTGCCGGTCCTATCAAGACCCTGGCCGCGCGCGGCGTAGGCGATTTCAGCTTTATGCTCAAGAACCACGCCGAACATGCGCCGCTCAAAAGAAACGTGGAACCGAAAGAAGTGGGCGATACCGCTTTGTTCCTCGCGTCCGATCTCGGATCGGGAATTACCGGCGAAACCCTCTACGTGGACTGCGGCTACAACATCATGGGATTTTAACCAGCCATGTCGCGGGGTTCGATCTTCGCGGTCTTTATTCTTGTTGACCTCGCTATCGTCACCGGAGTGTTATGGTGTGTCTTTCTGCATATTCCGGTGAGCAAATATCTGGTCGCGGCAATCCTGCTGTTTGTATTGAACGGAGCGTGGCTGGTGGTTATGACGGTGAGAAAGACGCCTCCTGGGGTCTAAAGCCCCGAGCCGCAGCGAGGGGTCCCTATGACAACCAGTAGTCGTCGAGTTGCCAATGCAGTTCATCGCGGCTATAGCGATCCCTCGCTACGCTCGGGATGGAAACACATAGGGTTCCCTTCCTTCGTTTGGGATATAAAAAACTACTGCATGGCGTTGAGCGCGCTCTTTCGCACTTCTCCAATGGTCAACAGCGGGTCCTTGGCTCCTGACTTGTGAGCAATCCACTTCTTCTCCGCGCTGATGATATCCATCAGAAGTTTCTTGTCCGCCGCGGTGGGTAGCCATGTCTCAATCTGCTGTTTGTATTCCTTTT
>DAHUXF010000478.1 GCA_027307295.1 Acidobacteriaceae bacterium | reverse complement strand
ATACGGTCTGGTCCATGGGCACGCTGGCGAACATGCCATTCCGCATTGACAAGGGCCGTGCTTTTGGGCCGGGTGTGTATGACATGAAGGCCGGAATCACTATGATGATTTTTGCCCTGGAATATCTGCGCAGCGCTGGCGAACTCAAACGTCCGGTCAAAGTGCTGCTGGATTCTGACGAAGAAGTAGGCAGCGCTACGGGGCGTCCGTTGGTGGAAGCCACCGCGCGCGGATGCGAGGCTGTGCTGGTGCTGGAGCCTTCGCAGGGGCCCACCGGGTTTCTAAAGACCTCACGCAAGGGAGTGGGCAACATTACGGTCCACGTGCGGGGCGTTGCTTCTCACTCCGGGGTGGACTTTGAAAAGGGGCACAGCGCCATTGTTGAACTGGCGCGGCAAGTGGTGGAGGTGGCCAGGTTCACTGATCTTGCCCATGGCATCACGGTAAACCCCGGAGTCATTCAGGGAGGCACCCGCAGCAATGTGGTGGCAGCCGAGGCATGGTCTGAAGTTGACATGCGCATTGCCCGGATTGCTGATGCAGCAGAGCTGGAAAAGAAGTTTGCCGCTTTGCGGCCTTTTGATCCGCATTGCGCCATCGAGCTTAGCGGAGGCATCAACCGTCCGCCCATGGAGCGCACAGAAGGGACTGTCCGCCTCTTTCAGGTAGCACAGCAAATTGCTGGAACCCTGGGAATGGAGTTGATGGAGTCTTCCACCGGAGGCGGCTCTGATGGAAACTTTACTTCTGCTCTGGGCGTACCCACTTTGGACGGCCTGGGCGCTGTGGGGGAAGGCGCTCATGCCACGAATGAGTCAATTATGATCGATGACCTGCCCCGGCGCACCGCTATCCTTGCCGGACTAATACAAACACTATGATAAGCAAGGGGTTAAGTGTATGGACTGATCTTGTTAGGGCAATCCCTGGGCATCAAAAGGTACCTTTGACTCCCATGTGGGGTTGCCCTACAATCTTAAGTGAGCTACCCAAAAAATAATGCGGGCGGAAGGCTGTACTGAAACACCCTTCCTGGATGGAGCGAACATGTTCGGTGGAAAACTTGGTGTACCTGAACTTTTAATCATTTTGGTCATTGCATTGATTTTCTTTGGACCCAGCAAACTGGGCGATCTAGGCAAAGGCCTGGGCGATGCCATCAAAAATTTTAAAGGCGCAATGAAAGAGGGAGAACAGGCCCCTCCCGCGCAGCCTTCAGAAAAGAAATAATCAGGCAGCTCTTTTAGTGCAATAGCCCGTTCGCCCGCAACATCTCTGCCACCAAAGACAGTGGCAATCCCACCACATTGGAATGTTCCCCTTCAATGCGGTTGGCCCAGCCGGCAGCGCCGCCCTGAATGGCGTATGAGCCGGCTTTGTCCATGGGCTCACCGCTGGCAATGTACTGCTGAATTTCTTCTTCTGTAAGCTTGCGAAAAGTCACTTGCGTTGTGCTGTAACGCGTCTCTTCGCGTGGCGGCGCAAGCAACGTTACCGCAGTGGTGACCTGGTGCGTGCGCCCGGAAAGGTGCCGCAACATGCGCAGGGCGTCTGCGTGGTCACGCGGTTTACCCAGCACCTCATCATCCACCACCACAATTGTGTCTGCTCCCAGAATGAAATTTTGCGGGTAGTGTAGCGCCACAGCCTGCGCTTTCTCCCGGGAGAGCCGGAGTGCGTACGCCAGCGGGGGCTCACCGGGCTTCTGGTCTTCATTGATGTGAGGTGCATAGGACTGGAACTGTATGCCCGCCTGGCGCAGCAAGTCCTGCCGGCGCGGCGAAGATGAAGCTAAAATCAGCATGGGTTGTTTTTGTGGAAGCATCCTCTGGAGCCATGGAGCACTTCTCAAGATACGTGAACAGCGGCATCCTAAGCAAAAGCGCAGCCAGTACGCTGGGCGCTACCCTGGTGGGAGAGAGCTGTAATTTTCGCGTATGGGCTCCTGCAGCCAATACCGTCACTTTGCGGATGACCAATCAGCACGGCACGCACGATATGCCGATGCAATATGACGATGAGCATTTCACGCTCCAGGTGTTTGCCGCTCCCGGCGATAAATATTTCTACATCGTCGATCAGAACAAGCCCGTACCAGACCCGGTGTCGCGGTTATTGCCTGAAGGCGTTCACGGTCCCACGGAGATTATTGATCCGGAAAGTTTTGCGTGGAGTGACGCGGCATGGCGTGGTCTGCCGCTGCGCGATTATGTGATCTATGAGCTGCACATCGGCGCTTTTACGCCGGAAGGCACTTTTGACGCAGCGATTGCCAAACTGCCGTACCTGAAGCGCCTTGGCATTACCGTTATTGAAATCATGCCTGTTGCCGCCTTTCCAGGTATGCACAATTGGGGCTATGACGGCGCATCTTGTTACGCGGTGCAAGCCAGTTACGGAGGCCCGGATGGATTAAAACGTTTAGTCAATGCAGCACACGCGGCCGGATTGGGAGTGGTCCTTGACGTGGTGTACAACCACCTGGGCAATGAAGGAAATTATCTGCGCTTCTTTGGTCCATATTTTACGGCCATGCACCACACTCCCTGGGGCGAGGCCATCAATTACGATCAGCCGGGAAACGAAGGCGTTCGCCGCTATTTTGTAGAGAACGCGCTCTATTGGATTCGTGAATACCACATGGACGGGCTGCGGCTCGATGCCGTTCAGAC
>DAHUXF010000477.1 GCA_027307295.1 Acidobacteriaceae bacterium | reverse complement strand
CAGACTTCTGTCCAGCGGGGTTCTCCATCCCCATTAAGCGCTTCACGAAATTCGTTGGCGGCGGACTGATAGTTGCGCTGCGCAAAAAAGATGTCTGCAATGCGGTAGTGGGCCAGGGAGCTGCTGCGATTGACGTCCAGGGCCTTGTTCAGTTCGGTCAAAGCTTCAGAAAGATTTCCCTGGGCTGTAAGCTCCTGTCCGCGGCGGATGGCTACGCGCACCTTCAGGTCGCCGGAGTTTTTGAGCACCCAGTTGTTGGGGTCCAGCACCAGGCGGCGCGGCTTGCCAAACGTCTCCACTGAGAAAGCTGAATCCGTTCCTACGGCTTCAATCCGCTTGAATTCCGTCTGACCGTCGGTGTCCACCTTGAGTTCCAGGGGCATGCGGAAGAGATCAAGGTCCTGGGTAATCTCACCCACCACACGAAAGCCTTTCTTAACGCGATAGACGGTGTACTTCATCTTGAATTCAGGAGCGCCAGTGCCATCCACCCACTGCGAGAAAAAGGCCGTCAGCTTGTCATTATGGTTTTTCTCGGCGATGGCCTGGAAGTCGGCCACCTGGGCGGACTTGCCGGCAAACTGCGCCATGAAATCTTTCATGGTCTTATCAAAAGCCGCATCGCCAATGACCCAGCGCAGCATATGGAAAATCATGCCGCCTTTGTCCGTGGACAGGGCCTGGAACTGCGGTGAAAAAGCATCCAGCTTGCCGATACTGCTGAGCGGCGTAGTGTCATAGGCAAGCGCGCCCACGGCCATATCGCGCGATGCGTCCTCAAAGGCCTGCTGTCCGGCACTGTTCTGCACGTAGCGCATCTCGGCATCGCGTGCGCCGCCATCCACCAGCCACCAATCGTCTTTCGTGGCCGGACTTATGTTTCCGCCCCACCATTGGTGCCCAATGGAGTCGGCCAGGAGCCGGTAATTGGTCTTCTCGCTGATGTCGCGTGTGGCCAGCGCGGCAATCTCCGGCGCCCACCACATGGGCACGGTGTCATCGGGGAGTTCCACTATCTTGAGAACGCCTCCGCCCGGCGCAGCGCCGTAAAGGCCGGAGAAGTATTCAAGTTCCTTACCGGCGGTATCAGCGTAAGCAGGAGCAAACTGTTTTTTATTGGCGCTGAAGTAGACCTTGATGCTCCCAAACGCGCTTTCCTGAAATGTGCCGGCAAAAATGGTGCCGGGGAAGCTCGGTTTCTGCCAACTGAAGGACGTTACCATTCTTCCGCCAGCCGCCGCTTTGGGCGGTGCGGAGACGCCGCTGCCCACCACCGTAAGGCCTGTGGGGGTGGTGACATTAATGGTGGCCGTAAAACGGTCAATGCCGTAATTGGTTACCGGGAACCAGCGTGCGGGATAAAGAAGATACGTCAGATCATCGCCAATGTAAGCCAGCTTCAGCCCTTCCACCGGGCTGTCATCGGCGCTGGCAATTGCGCCTTCATAATCAAAGGTGACGATATTAGAGCTGCCTTTGGCTAGTGTGGCCGGAAAGCTCACACGAACAGCGTTGTCCTGGGTGACGCGTTCTGAGGTGAGGGCGCGGCCCTTTTCGTCCAGCACCTTGGTCACGCGCAGGCCGTTGTTAAGCTCAAAACTGGCGAAGTTAATGTCATCCAGTGCGGTGAATTTGATCCTGGCGCGGGCCGTCAGGCGGTGCGTTTTAGGGGTGATCTCCGCATCAATGACATAGTCTTCGGCTTTGACCCGCGACCTGTCAGCCGCCAGGGCGGGCAGAAGCAGGCACGCGACGAGGCCAGCAAACAGTGCGGCACGTCGCAGGGGTCGTCGTGCGATTTGCATGAATCTCTCCAATATGCGCTGAAAAGTACTCAGGTTAGATGTGACTTTTACCAAAAAAGCTGCTTGCATACCCATTGGAAGGATAACAGCAGGCCCGGAGAAGTGTCTTTAGAGCGAATGGATGATCTCCCGCGCGGCGCGGAGGGCGGGCGGCTCGGCATCTTTCGTGTCATGCAAACGCTCCTGCACCATTTTTAGTGCAGATTGCATTTCGCTGCGCGCCGGGCCGTCCGGAATGATCTTCTTCAGTTCGCCAACCACGGTTTCTGCTGTGAAATTCGACTGGATCAGCTCCGTGACGACCTTCTTGCCGGCGATCAGGTTAGGCATGGCGAAAGTGTCCAGCCGGACCAGGCGGCGGCCCAGAAGCCAGGTCAATGGTGAAAGACGATAGACGACCACAAAGGGCGTTCCGGAAAGGGCTGCTTCCACTGTGGCCGTGCCGCTGGCGACCACCGCAGCGCGGGCATGCATCAGCGTGGCACGGGCATTATCAGTAAAGATGATGGATACCGGTGATTGCCGGACCTGCTGGCCCAGCCAGGCCTGACTCAGTGTGGAGGCCACCGGCAGCACAAACTCAAAATCATTATGATTGCCGCCGCTTTTTTGCAGGAGCAGGGCTGACTGCAAAAGCGCAGGCAGATTCATCAGCACTTCTTTGCGTCGGCTGCCGGGAAGCAGGGCGATCCATTGCTTTTTGGGGTCCAGGTGATGCTTTGCGGCGAACGGGTCGCGCGATATCTGCGGCGGCGGCACATATGCCAGCGGATGCCCCACGTAGCTCACTTCCACGTCGTGCCGGCGATAGAACTCCTGCTCAAAAGGAAAGATCACGATCATCTTGCGGACATACTTCCTGATCTGCT
>DAHUXF010000476.1 GCA_027307295.1 Acidobacteriaceae bacterium | reverse complement strand
ACCAGAGCTATTGGGAAACGATGGTAAAACCGCATGTAGACGGCAAATGGATTGAATACGTAGGCGAAGTTGGCATGGAAGATAAGTGCGAATTGCTGGGCAATTCGCTGGCCATGGTTTTTCCGGTGCAATGGGATGAACCCTTTGGATTAGTAATGATTGAGGCCATGGCCTGCGGAACTCCAGTCCTGGCCTTGCCCGGCGGTTCGGTGAAGGAAGTGGTAAAAGAAGGAGTGAGTGGGCACGTGCGCTCCAGCGTGGAAGAACTGGCCGGGTGTGCCCGAAACCTGAGCATCTCCCCGGAAACGGTCCGCGCCTACATGGAAAAATCATTTTCCGTGAAGCGGATGACCCAGGACTATATCCATCTTTATTCTGGGATTCTGCGCGACAGCGTGCCTGAAGTGGAACAGAGCGTGGCATGAGCGCAAAACTGATCGTTCCTGCGTCTGAGCTGGTGGAGATTCCAGCCCCGCATCCGGAGCCTCGCCTGATCTATCAGGACGGGGAACCGCATAAAGTCAATCACCTTACTTTGATCGATGGCAAAACATTTCTTTCCACCACAGAGGCCGGCGACATCATGGCCCCGGGCTCACCGGACGTCGGTTTTTTTCATGATGACACGCGCTTTTTGAGCCGGCTGGAATTACGCGTGGATGGGTATCACACGGTGGTGCTTTCTTCGAGCACCGAGCAGACGTTTTCTTCCCAGATTGAGATGACCACGGGCAAGGGCATCACGCGCGATACCTTTGAGATCCCCGCGAATACCATCCATATCCGGCGTGAGCAGCTGCTGGCCGGTGACATTCTTTATGACAACATTTCCCTGGAGAACTTCAACTTCAAGGAGCTGGAAGTTGTTGTAGAGCTGGCGTATGAAGCCGACTTTATGGATGTGTTTCAGGTGCGCGGCGTGGCCCGCCAGCAGCTGGGGCATTATTACAAGCCTGTTCTTCGCGATGATTCCATAGTGTTTCATTACCGTGGTCTTGACCGCATTGTGCGGGAGACGCTGATTCATTTCTCGCCCCAGCCCGTGGACATTGAAGGCACAACTGCGCGCTGGAAACTGTGCCTGCCGCCGTTCAAGAGGTTCCAGCTTCATACCACCATTTCTCCGCAGGTAGAGTACCGGCGGCCAAGGACCACGCGGAGCGATTTTGCCCAGCAATTGCGCAACCGTCGCGATGCTTTTGCTGAATGGGCCTCACACTCCACCAGCATCAGCGCCACCAACAGCATCTTCAACCAAATGGTGGCCACATGCAAAGGCGACTTCCACGCCCTGCAGATTCCTGACCGCAATGAGCGCGTGATTGCCGCCGGCATCCCGTGGTTCGCCACCATGTTTGGCCGTGATTCCATTATTGCCGCGTATCAATCTCTTTTGCTGAACCCGCAGCTGGCCTGTGAAACCCTGCGCGTGCTGGCGCTGCACCAGGGGAAAGAGATGAATGACTGGCGCGATGAAGAGCCGGGCAAGATCCTGCATGAATACCGTGAAGGCGAGATGACGCGTGCAGGCGAGATGCCGTTTGGCCCTTATTATGGATCGGTGGATGCGACGCCTCTGTGGCTCATCCTGTTGAGCGAAACATTCAACTGGACCGCCGACGAGCAGTTGGTCAGAGACATGCTCCCGCATGCCTATCGCGCGCTGGAGTGGATTGATGCCCACGGCGACCTGGATGGTGATGGTTTTATTGAATATGCGCGGCGCTCTCCCAAGGGACTGGCTAACCAGGGCTGGAAGGATTCCTGGGACGCAATCCTGCATCGCGATGGCGAGATAGCCAAAGCGCCCATCGCGTTGTGCGAGGTGCAGGGCTATGTCTATGAGGCCAAATACAGGATGGCCTCACTGATGCGCGTCTTTGGCGATATGCGGATGGCGGACAAGTTAAAGAAGGATTCGGCGGAAATGGCCCGCCGTTTTGAAAAGGCCTTCTGGATGCCCAAGCTCGGGTTTTATGCTATGGCGCTGGACGCGGAGAAGCGGCAGACGCAGGTGATCTCATCGAATCCGGGACATCTGCTGTTCACCCGCATGCTTACGCTCGATCGCGCTAAAACGATTACGCAACGCTTCATGCGGGAAGACATGTTTACCGGCTGGGGCTGGCGCACCATGTCGCGCGATGAGCGCGTCTTTAATCCTCTCAGCTACCATCGCGGCTCCGTGTGGCCGCATGATAATTCCATCATTGCCCATGGCATAGCGCTGTATGAGTTTCGCGAGCCCGCCAATCAACTGTTCAACGCGTTGTACCAGGCGGCCCTCAACTTTCGCGACTATCGCCTGCCGGAGCTTTTCTGCGGCCTCCAGCGGCGGGAGCATGATGGGCCAGTGCAATATCCTGTCTCCTGTTCTCCCCAGGCCTGGGCCTCCGGCGCATTCTTCCTGCTGCTGATGTCTGTGCTCGGCATACGTCCCAGCGCACAGCGGAGGGAATTGAACATCGTAAATCCGTCTTTGCCCGGATTCATGGACCATTTGAGTATCCGTAATATGCGCGTGGGCGGCAGCCGCGTGGGCCTTGATTTTACCCGCCACGGGGAACGCACCTTCTGTAACGTTGTGGACATTGATGGCGACAAGCTGCTGGTGAATGTGGCGTTCAAGAAATAGCCGCCAGCGTCCAGCCCTGGACTGATGGGCTAATTGCTAACTGTT
>DAHUXF010000475.1 GCA_027307295.1 Acidobacteriaceae bacterium | reverse complement strand
GTTCCGCCAGCAAGCCCTGAACAAAAGTGACGCTGGTAGCCAGCAGAGAACCATCCACGATCTGGCCTTCTCCGGTTTGTGCGCGATGGTAGAGCGCCACCATCACGCCGAACACGGTGTGCAGCGCAGTGCCGTAGTCGGCAAAGGGAACAATATCGCGCACCGGAGCGCCGGGAAATCCGGTCAAGGACATGGCCCCGCTCATGGCTTGCGCCACCGTATCAAAGCCCACGCGGTTGGCATAAGGGCCATCGGGGCCAAACGTGGAGATGCGGGCAAGAATAATGTCGGGCTTGGTGGCGCGGAGGGAATCATAGTCCAGCCGCATGCCCTTTAATACGTTGATGGGCAGGTTGGCCACCACAATGTCCGCGCCTTTCACCAACCTCCGGATGATCTCCGCCGACTCAGGCTTTGCAGTATCAAGCGTGAGGTTGCGCTTGTTGCGGTTCAGCGAAAGAAAGCCGCCGCCTTCACCATCTTCCGTGATGGCCGCGATGTAGCGGTCTTCACTGCCATTGCGGCGGTCAACGCGGATTACGTCCGCACCCATATCCGCCAGCAACATGGCGCAATAAGGACCGGCAATGAACCGGCCAAAGTCGATGACGCGAATGCCTGAAAGGGGCAGAGGGGATGACATTGGACGATTCTAAAACAGAACAACGTAGTAAATGGTCAATTGCATATCTAAATAGTACTCATGCAGATGTGGGAATCTACATAAATGAAGCATACACTTGGCGAGTTTTTTCTACAAAGAATTGTCTATAGCGCTACGGGCAATGTCTTTCAATTTTTCGAAGAATCCTCGAAAATAAGAACAGGTGTGGTAGACGGGATCAAAATGCATCTGTTGGAATAAGGGTGTTCCATCCATGATCTTCTGGTAGCCTCTTTTTTTGTGGACCCGAAATAGTTGGTCTAGTCTCCTTGAGGGCGGATTAAGAAAATTCCTCGTCTCGGCATTTGGGTCAGGCTCAATTTGGGGAGCCGATAATCTCATAGAAAGAGCGCCTCCTTCAGCAAGAATGAGGGCTTCGACTTCATGGACAGAAACGCAGGGATGAAATTCACTTAATCTTACACTCTTGACGGTCGACCTTAGCCATTCCTGGACGCGCAGAACTTTTCTACCGATGTCATCGAGGGTATCGTGTTTAACCGTGGTTAACCCATAAAGGTCAATAAGTGTGAAAACACCCAACACTTCTTTCTCTTGCAAATAGAGAGTTGCTTTTGTTCCAATCCGATTCAAGCTGCCCTGCAGATTATCAGCATGTAATCCCACCGCATCTAACCCCTCCACCTTCCACTGACGACGCACAAAATAGCGAACCACAATCTCTTCGGTGTCTCCCTCGCAAAGTATGATGATCCGACGGCCTGCAATACGTCTAATGCTCATGCAGGACGGCCTCCGAAATGACCAGCTAACCAGAGATCTCCCAGCGTGAATTCTTGAAGCCATTTTTCGAGCTGGTTCTTGTCAAGGTGGTGAAAAGTGGTCTCGCCTTCAGATTTTTCTGTAATGACAACACTGTCAGGTCCTAACTTCGAAACAAGTTGGGGAGAATGTGTTGCAACTATGATCTGGGTTCGAGTGGCTGCTGACAACAGCAACTCAGCTACAAGCTTTATCCAATCTGGATGCAGTCCCAATTCTGGTTCATCAATGCAGATCATGGGAGGTGGATCGGGGGTTTTCAGAATAGCAAGTAGGCAAAGCAGCTTGAGTGTGCCATCGGACAGTAAACCAGCAGAAAATCCTGACTTTTTTTCAAAAGGCCTTTCCCACCAACGTAGGAGTACCTTGCCGTCACCTCCCTCGGGAGGGAAAGTAATACTGTGAAAATCTGGGTAAACGGTCTCCAGTATCTCCTCAATCTCTTTCCACGTGGCAGGGTGCTGCTGCTGAATCGAATACAAGACAGAGGCCAAGTTCCCACCGTCGGAAGCCAAGCGCACTGTCGGACGAACCAGATCAGGTTGCCTGATTGGAGCATTGGGGCCAACATTAATGTCGCGATAGAATGCCCAATCCTGGAGAAACCGCAGTAATTTGTAAGGTGTAGGATATTTGTCTTTGTCTTTAACCTGAAAAATCGCCAACTCAGACTCGGATTCTAGTGCTTTTTCCTCTAATTCCTCAGTCATTCCGGTCTTGACCGATCGAAATTCACATCCGTCTCTGTCCCTTCTCATCAATTGCAGCGGCTTTGTGTGATATTGATCAGGCGCTTTCTCAATCTGCTCAAGCCATACACGAGGATAGGATCCGACTCGCTTGAGTGCGAGGCGAAATTTAACAGGAGTCCGTTCTTCACGGAAAATGCCTTCCGGTCTAAAATTAAACTCGACATATATGTCCCCAGGATCACCTTTGAAACAAATATTATCAAAACCACCTCGACCAGCGATGACGTCAGAGAGGAGCCCGTAGGATGCATCTGCCACAAGTTGGAGCAGATCCATAAAGTTAGATTTGCCGCTGCCGTTAGGACCAATTAGCACAGTCAATGTATCAAGGCGCAATTCAGCTGCTCTAATACTCCGAAATCCTTTAATTTTTATAAAATCAAAGCTGCTTACTTCTTGGTCCATGCAGTTCATCCCCTTAGGCCAGCGAATAAAATCGGCCTCTGCCACGTGCAAGTATAGCGCCGATCAAAGCTCTACT
>DAHUXF010000474.1 GCA_027307295.1 Acidobacteriaceae bacterium | reverse complement strand
CGCGGGGGACGATTCTTGAAGAGCTCGAAATGCTTGAGCCATACGTCGGGGTCAACGTATCGGGTATTCACCGCGCCCTGCGGTCCGCGGCAAAGATCGAGCAGGCTCTTGCTGCCGTCTGGTGGAGGTTCATCCAAGTCAGCAAAATGATTCGGGGCTTCCGGATTTGCGTTCCGGGGGCCGCGGGAGCCAAGTTTAGTCTGGTACACCATGTCCGGCCAGTCAGCAAATGGAACCGGCTGGTCCTCGCCATTCGTCGACAGGCCACGCATGTTTTTGTCAGTGATGGTTTCGAGTTTGAAGGTGATGTTACCGAGATTGGTCTTCATCAGCTGCTTCAAATTCCGATCGGCGATGATCTCACAAGCAAGATTGGCAATGGTGTAGTGGCCCACCGCTCCCCAGTACTCCGGAAGTTCAAAATCCCAGCTTTGGATCAGGTCCAGATCGAGTTCATTGAGGACCGTGCTGAGACAGGTGGCCATGGCATAGCTTTGACTCGCGCTGCCATTCGTGTTGAAAATGTGTCCGCCCCATTGTATGGCCACGGGGCGACGGTCTAGATGGTGCCGAGGATCTTCTGGATTGGGATAGTCAAGTACAACAGCTGCGCCGGAATCTCCCGGATGCGTTTGGAAGGGCACATCTTCGCGCGGCCCAATCAGAAAGTCGGCCACGTATTCAAATCCTCCCATGGCCTTATAGCGGTAGAACAATGCGCAGATCACGCCGGCCATCAATCCTGATGCAGCCCCGTGGGCCTTCACATTAGCGCCAATCAACTCCAACGTAAAATTGTCTGAACTAAGATCGACTGCAGGCCCCAACTGGCCCACTTTGTACACGTCAGGCCGCCAAGTTGTCTTGTCCTCAAGTTTGACCAGGCCGATATCCATATGGAGAAGGCTGTCACGTCCGGGCCATCCAGGATACACATCCTCGAATGGTCTTCGTGTGATGCACTTCGATGAAGTAGTACCGATCACTTTGGCATCCTCGCCAACCATAGCCAAGACCGACTCGTCTCTGTCACCCGTCACATGACGGCTGGTCAAGGCATACGTACTATGGCCGTCTGTAACTAAGCAGCCGATGGTTGCGAATTGCTGGGCACCCTGCTCCTCGACAATGAGCGGCAGTCCGCCTCCAAGGAATTGTCGGGGCGCGACCAGTGGTTCTTCGACCGGAGAGAGAGGCGTCTCCAGCCTGGGTGCTTCCACGATACAGACTGGAACCAGCGTTCCATCGGGCATGTACAGCCTTTTTGAGATGATGTCCGAAGGTTCGTGTTTTCCACTCTTGCCGAAGTCAGAGAAATCCAGCCACTTTTCGACAAAGACTAGAATGCACGGCCAGGAGTAAGGCCGAACCTCTGAATTGCGAAGCGTTCGAGGACCGACACCTTTGTGCCGATGAGGATCCTCCGGCCAGGAATCCTCTTTGCGGATCAGGTATCTCCCTATTGCGGTTGCCACCACGCCGGTTTTGTTCATCAAATGGCGATGATAAAGATCACGCGCCCTGAGCAGATCAAGCAACGATAACGTAGTGAAGCTGGGGCGATTCTCAAGAAAATAGACGTTATTGTTTTTAGAAAGTGAGATTTTTTCTTGGGGAAGTCTGGGGACGGCTGACGTGCGCATATCCTCCTCCTGCTTGCCACAATATGATCCACGAACGTGCTCAAGTCTGTGAGCCCCATCACAGAGTGATAAGCCGAGACCAAGCGCTGAACGCATCAATCCTGAGACAGGCCTAAGGCTCGACATTCAAGCCCAGGCCTTCAGGCGAAGCTGCGCTTGTTTTGGACTTGGCAGATACCTCTTATCACTTCACCGGGACATGGGTGGATTTAGACAACCGCAAATGGCCGAGAAACATTCTGAAATTGGACGGCTGGCCACTCCTGAAGGCTGGCGCAGGGTTTGCGTCCCCCCGGTCAAGCATCATATTCACAGTCCTCGATGCCGAAAAGGAACAACCAGGCAGGCCCGTCAGAGCGGGCGCACTCAGGGCACCGAGCGCCAACTCGTTCAACGGATTGAGGGAATGGCTGAGATGTTAAACGCCTAGCGCGAACTTTTGATCGTACAGCTGCCTTGTTCGCTTTCAAGAAAGTCAATGGCTTGTTTCAAGGACTAGCTTCTGCACGCGCCAATTCAGGATTTCGCTGACGTAAAGCTCGTTTTCAGACGGGCACGCAATCTCGTGGACCCACCCAAACTCTTTAAGCTGCTTACCAGCCCTGCCAAACATTCCCAGAACCTTTCCATCCAGACTGAGCTTATAGATGCGGCCGGGAAAAGCATCTGAGCTGTACAGGAATTGCCTGGGTGGAGGCGTGATGCAAATTGCCCACGGTGAGCCGGGCGCCATGTTTCCCGTTGTCTGTGTGGGTTTGTTGCCGATTGCAGGACGAGCGTTTGCGGCGACCGGGAGGTCAATGACGATTGCCCGCAAGAATTTGCCTTCGCCGTCAAAAACCTGGATCCGGCGGTTGCCCCGATCAGCTACATAGACATTCCCTTGCGCATCCACCGCAATGCTGTGAGGAGTATTGAACTGGCCAGGCTTATCACCGGGTTCACCCCATGACTTGAGCCAGTTACCGTCCCTATCAACCTTGGCTATGCGCGAATTGACATAGCCATCACTGATATAAGCACTGCCAGCCTGGTCCCAGGCCACATCGGTCACCTGCCTGAACATTC
>DAHUXF010000473.1 GCA_027307295.1 Acidobacteriaceae bacterium | reverse complement strand
GGCCCCTGAATTTAGGATGTGGCGTTCCAAAAAAACTATGGTTGCTCTGAGAGGTCCTCGCATGTTCTGCGCTTCTTCCATTCACAAATCAACCGGCGCGCTCCGGTCCCTGATTCTGGCCTGCACGGCCTTCTTCTGCATCGTCAGCATGGCGCAGACAGCAAAGACACCAAAGACAACCAATCCAGCGAAAGCCCGGACGCAAGGAACCACACAACCAGTCAAGGAAGACAAGCCTACATCAGAGGCAAAGCAAACAGAGTCCTCCGGCGCAAGCGCTGCGGGAGGCGATGCGGAAGAAACAAAAGGCCCCTGGCATGGGCTGACGTGGCGGCTGGTAGGGCCTTATCGCGGTGGACGAGTGCTGGCCGTCAGCGGCGTTGTAGGTGACGAGCACACATACTACTTCGGCGGCGCAGGTGGAGGAGTATGGAAGACAACGGACGTCGTTCTGACGTGGCATCCCATGACCGACAAAGTAAAGGACATGGCGCCTTCCATTGGCGCTGTCGCTGTGGCCCCATCGGACGCCAATGTAATTTATGCCGGCACCGGCGAGGCCTGCATTCGCGGCGACATCATCAATGGAAACGGCATCTACAAATCGACGGACGCAGGCAAGACCTGGACATTTTCCGGTCTGCGCGAGACACGCGCCATCGGGCGCATTGCAGTCCATCCGAAGAACCCTGACATAGCATTTGTTGCAGCGCTCGGACATCCCTTTGGCGCTAACCCGGAGCGCGGCGTGTACCGCACCACCGATGGCGGCAAAACGTGGACCAAGGTCCTTTATAAAGACGAAAACTCCGGCGGCATTGACCTGTCACTCGATCCAGCAAATCCGAACGTGATCTTCGCTTCGCTGTGGCAGGCGCGCCGTTCGCCCTGGGGCATGGATAGCGGCGGACCAGGCAGCGGCCTGTATCGCAGCACGGATGGCGGCGCAACGTGGAAGCATCTGACCGGGCACGGACTGCCGGAGGGCACCCTGGGCCGGATCGGCGTAGCGGTTGCTTACAGCGGCAATCGCGTATGGGCGCTGGTGGAAGCGGACAAGGGCGGGCTCTTCCGCTCAGATGATGGTGGCGACAACTGGACTCTGACGAACAGTGACCGTCAATACCGGCAGCGCGCTTTCTATTACACCCATGTGTTTGCCGATCCCCGCAATAGCGATGGCGTTTACGTGCTCAATACCGGCATGTATCGCTCGAATGACGGTGGACGCACGTTCCGTCCCATCCGCGTGCCGCACGGTGACAATCACGGCCTGTGGATTGATCCCACCGATCCCAGCCGCATGATTGAATCGAATGATGGCGGGGCCAACGTAAGCACCAACGGCGGAGCCAGCTGGACCAGCCAGGCCAACCAGCCCACGGCGCAGTTCTACCACGTCACCACTGACCAGCGCTTTCCTTATTACCTTTACGGATCGCAGCAGGATAACAGCTCCGTGGCCATTGCCAGCGCCGCGCCGGGGGGAATTGATCGCACCAGCTGGTACACCGTGGGCGGAGGCGAGAGCGGTTATATTGCGCCAGATCCCGCCGATCCTGAAACTGTATTTGCCGGTTCCTATGGCGGAGAAATTACCCGCTATGACCACCGCACGGAGCAGACTAAAAATGTGACGCCATGGCCCATCAATCCCATTGGCGCTGCAGCCGCAGACCAGAAATACCGCTTCCAATGGACGGAGCCCATCGTTTTTTCGCCACACGATCCCAAAGTGCTGTACTTCGCCGCGCAGGTGTTGTTCAGGTCTACGGACCAGGGCATGAACTGGCAGATCATCAGCCCTGACCTGACGCGCAATGACCGCAGCAAGCAGGTTGCTTCCGGCGGCCCCATCACCAAAGACAATACGGGGGTGGAAGTCTATGACACCATCTTTTCCGTAGTTGAGTCGCCGGTGCAGAAAGAGCTGATCTGGGCAGGATCGGACGATGGCCTTGTACATGTAACTACTGATGGCGGCAAAAACTGGGCCAATGTAACGCCCAAAGCAATGCCGGAGTGGGGTACGGTGAGCATGATTGAAGCCTCGCCTTTCGCCGCAGGCACAGCGTATGTTTCCGTGCAACGCCACAAGATGGATGATTTTGCTCCCTACGTCTACAAGACCCACGATTTCGGCAAGACATGGACGAGCCTGATCAACGGCCTTCCCGCGGACGCATTTGTTCACGCCGTGCGTGAAGACAGCAAGCGGCAGGGCCTGCTCTATGCCGGAACGGAAAGAGGCGTATTTTTCTCCTGGAACGATGGCGGCACATGGCAATCCCTGCAAGGCAACCTGCCTGTTTCGCCGGTATACGATTTAACGGTCCATGCCAATGACCTGGCGGTGGCCACGCATGGCCGCGCATTCTGGGTCCTGGATGATCTCTCTCCTCTGCGGCAATACAAACCGGAAAATGCAAATGAAGACGTACATCTTTATGCGCCCAGCGCTGCAAATCACACCGCATTCGGCGGTGGATTCAGCGGAGGAGGCGGCGATCGCGGGCAAAATCCTCCCGCCGGAGCGGTAATTTATTACTCGCTCAAGACAGCGCTCAAAAAATCTGAGAAGAACACAGAAGAGAAAAAGACCGAAGCCGCTGGACAGCCGGGAGCTGCATCGTCAAAGCCGGAGACAGGCACAGGGGAAACCGCTGAAGGCACAAAGAATGCTCCCATTTCGCTGGAAATCCTGGACCAGAAGGGCG
>DAHUXF010000472.1 GCA_027307295.1 Acidobacteriaceae bacterium | reverse complement strand
GTAGAAGAGGGTAGCGCTCACATAGACCTTCGATAAACGATATATCTGCCTAGGAGCACGGAAAAACTTATAGCCGATTTGTGAAAACAAAAAACTTATAGATTTAAAAGAAAGCCTTAGTGATCCTTCGTGTCCTTTGTGGTTAAACAAGGAAAAATATGCAAATCAAAAAAGTTGGCGTACTCGGTTGTGGACTGATGGGTTCAGGCATTGCCCAGGTCAGCGCAGTTGCCGGTTATGACGTAACCGTGCTGGAACAGGAACAAAAATTTCTCGATAAAGGCTTTGCCGGGATTGATAAGTCGCTGGCCAAGTTTGCTGAAAAAGGCACGCTGAAGGAGCCAGTGGAAAAGGTGCGCGGACGGCTGAAGGGCGTAACCACGCCGCAGGCACTGGCGGACTGCGACATCATTGTGGAAGCCATCATTGAAAACGTGGAAGTAAAGAAGAAGATGTTCTCCGAGTTGGACACGCTGATAAAAAAAGAAGCGATCTTCGCCAGCAACACGTCTTCCATCTCGATCACGGAAGTTGCAGCATCCACCCGGCGGCCAGACCGCTTTGTGGGCCTGCACTTTTTCAATCCCGTGCCGCTGATGAAGCTGGTGGAAGTCGTCCGGACCATCGCTACCGCCGACGACGTCTACGAGTCCGCGTACGCGTTCGCGAAGAAGCTGGGTAAGGTTCCGGTGCGGACCTCGGACAAGCCCGGATTCATCGTGAACCGGCTGCTGGTGCCGTACATGCTGGATGCCATCCGCGCGTATGAAGAAGGGGTGGGATCCATTCCCGATATCGACAATGCCATGAAGCTGGGCTGCGGCTATCCGATGGGGCCGTTCACGCTGCTGGATTTCGTGGGCCTGGACACTACCTACTACATCACACAGGTGATGTTTGAAGAGTTCCGTGAACGCCGCTTCGCTTCGCCTCCGCTCTTGAAGCGGCTGGTGATGGCCGGCTGGTATGGACGCAAAAGCGGCAAGGGATTTTATGATTACGCTGACCCCAATAATCCAGTCCCCGGGAAATACTAGTTTGAAAAATTGGTCAGCCGCGAATCAAACCAAAGGACGCGAATCCGGGGCAGGTTTGATTCGTGTTGATTCGCGTGCATTCGCGGCCAAATCTGGTTGGAATCATGGAAAACGTCAAACTCGAAAAGAAAAATCAAATCGCTTACGTCACAATTGACCGGCCCAAGGTCCTGAATGCGCTCAACATGGCCACAATGCAAGAGCTGTGGCAGGTCTTTAGCGAACTCAAAGACGATCAGCAGGTGCGCGTGGTCATTCTCACCGGCAGCGGCGAAAAAGCGTTTGTCGCAGGCGCGGACATCAACGAACTGGCCAGGAACAATCCGGTTGAGGCCAAAGCCTATACGCATAAAGGCCAGGCAACGCTTGACCTCATTGAAAACCTCGGCAAGCCCGTGATTGCATGCGTGAACGGTTTCGCGCTTGGCGGCGGGTGCGAAGTCGCTCTCGCCTGCTCGATGCGCCTGGCGAGCAAGGCGGCCAGGCTTGGGCAGCCGGAAGTAAAGCTCGGTATCATGCCGGGCTACGGCGGCTCGCAGCGGTTGCCACGGCTTGTGGGTACGGGACTGGCCATGCAGATATTGCTTACGGGCGAAATGATTACGGCCCAGGAAGCGCATCGGATCGGCCTGGTGAATGAAGTGGTTCCAGCCAGCCAGCTGCTTTCGCGGGCCGAGGAGATTGCGCAGAAAATCATCAGCATGGCGCCGCTGGCTATCCAGTACTGCATGGAAGCCGTCAACCAGGGCATGAACATGACGCTCCAGGAAGGGTTGTTTCTGGAGGCAGCGCTGTTCGGCATATGCAGCGCCACGGAAGACAAAAAGGAAGGAACAACGGCCTTCCTGGAAAAACGCGCAGCCAACTTCCAGGGCAGGTAGAATGCATCCTGAATGGGACCCGGACAAGCTTGCAACAGCGGCAATTTTTTACAATCTGCATGAAGCAGACATTGCGGTGGGCCTGCTTGAATCCTGTGGCGTAGACTGTTTTTTGTGCGATGAGCACATGCACCGCGTGCATCCTTTGGCCACGGACATATTGGGCGGCCTGCGGTTGCAAGTGGCCGAAGAAGACCTGGAACTGGCGAAAGAGCTTCTGAAAGAATATTCACCTGAGCCTGGACCTCCTGAGCCAATCAATGATTAAAAGCATCACCACAATTCGCCATGCAGGAAGCCTGAACGAATTCCGGGCGCTCTCCAGGCTGTTTGACGCGCTCGGATTCGAGCGGGGCACGCCGTGGAAAACGGCACGCGGACAGGGAGCGCCGTTTAAAGCGCCCGTGGGACAACTTGAGTTTGTGGAAGGGCTGGAGACCATCCACTCCGATCTATGGGTGGAGGTGACTGACCTTGATTCGCTGCGCGACCTGATGCGTAAAGAAAAGGTCAAGCTGGTCTCTGACGTAAAGCCTACGGACTGGGCCTCGCGTTATTTGGTCGCTGAACCCGCCAAAGGGCTTAAGGTGCTTTTCTGGCAGAAGGACCTGCCCACGCTGGACGCCATAGAAGGCGGCCTGAATGCGGAAGGCATGAAATTTGGCGTGGTGGTGAGCCGCTGGAATTCCTTCATCACAGAGCGCCTGCTGCAAGGCGCAATGGACGCACTGCGCCGCAGCGGTTGTGACGCAGGCGATATCACGGTGGTGCGGGTGCCGGGCGCATTTGAGATTCCGTCCCAGGCGCGCACGCTGGCCCAGACCGGCCAGTATGACGCCATCATTAC
>DAHUXF010000471.1 GCA_027307295.1 Acidobacteriaceae bacterium | reverse complement strand
GGGACCTTGTGCTTCCGTTCGACGGTCTGCGGCAATCATAAAACCGCTTAAGACAAAAGATCACGGGATCAATCAGCCGCCGGTTTTTCTAAGGGCGCGGCGTTTCCTTGGTTGACCACACCTGCATCACAAAGAACGTGTGCGCCCTGACGCGGCCCCGTCTATTCATTGACACGTTTAATACTGGACATAACGTGTAAGCTCCGCGCCATTTGCATGTATTTAAGCCCGGCTCTTAAGGTGCAATGTATGCAACCCTAGATGGCTCACATGGAAGATGGCTCACATGAACAAAAGTATCAAGCCGGAGCAGGACCAAAGAAAGCTGGCGGGGACCGTGCGTGCTGGCATACTGAGATGTATATTTCTATCTTCACCTAAAATGAGATACTTTCCACGATTCAAGTGGCGCTATGTCCTGGCCATCCTTTCCCTTCTGGCCGTGGGCAGCGCGGGGCTGGTGTTCTGGCGCGCGCAACGGGCCCTGCGCTTTGCAACTGTTGAAGTCCAGTCGCAGCAGTTTCTTGAACTCTCCGTTCGTAAGCTGGCCGGCGTCAGCAGCGGCTTTGAATGGATCAACGCGCCGGAGGCATTTGCCGGAGCGGCTGTATTTAAAGGCGAATTCTATCTTTGCGGCGCTGCGGGACTGTTTCGCTATGACAGCCATGGGGTCTTGCTGAAGCATTACCGTCCGGGGCAGGAACTGCCGCCCTCGCCGCTTTTGCGCATGGCATCGGGCATTTTGCGGGACGTGAATGAGCCAGAGTTGCTGATTGTGACTGCGACAGAAGGAGTCCTGGCGTTCAACGGGGCAGACTTCCGGCAAATTCTTCCCACGGACACAAATGCCAGATCGATCACATCGATCCTCCCGCTCAATTCCGGACAGCTGTTGCTTGGGACACGCAAGCGCGGCGTGCTGGTTTATGACGGACAGAAGCTACAGGAATTTCATGCGTCGCTGGCCGGATTGCACGTTACGGAACTTGCCGGAAATGATAGTGATCTCTGGATCGGCACGCACGATCAGGGCGTGATTCACTGGCAGGCGGGACGGAGCGAGAGCTTTGCAGAAGCCCAGGGCATGCCTGATCCGCAGGTGTTGTCCATTGCCCTGATGAATGACAAAGCTTACGTCGGCACTCCTGTGGGCATTGGTGAATTTGAAAATGGAAGATTTGTTCGCGTGCTCGCTCCCGGACGGTTTGTGCGCGCGGTCTATGCGCAGGGCCCTGAGGTACTGGCCGGAACGGCCGAAGGCATTGCCGAAATCACTGCCGGGCCCAGGCGCTTGCAGGATATTGTCCGCCCAGCCAACCGCGCCATTGCTGACGCGCAGCAGATTTTTACCAGCGGCGATTCGCTTTATGCCGTAACGCGCACCGCGCTATATCAAAAGGAAAGCCAGCATGGCGGCTGGCGGCGTGTGCTTGCATCGGCCAATACCACGCTGGCAGACCGCAACGTCTCTGCGCTTGCTCTGGATCGAACGGGCCGCCTCTGGGTGGGATATTTTGATCGCGGCCTGGACCTTTTGGATACCAACTTTCAAACCAGGACCCATATAGAAGATGACAACGTGTTTTGCGTCAACCGCGTGCTGCCTAACCCAGGCAGTGGCAGCGTGGCGGTGGCCACGGCGAACGGTTTGGTTCTTTTTGATGAATCGGGCAGCAAGCGGCAGGTCCTTGGCCGTGCTGACGGACTGCTGGCGGACCACATCACTGATGCGGCCCTTTATGGCAATGGCATGGTGCTGGCTACCCCGGCAGGGCTTACTTTTCTGGATGGCTCCGGCACGCATAGCCTCTATGCCTTCCACGGCCTGGTCAACAATCATGTGTATACGGTGGGCGCTGCGGGGACAGAAGTGATTGCCGGCACCCTGGGGGGCATCTCACGGCTGGAAAATGAGAATGTGACGGCAAATTACACGGTGGCCACGCATGGCCTGACGCATAACTGGATTTCCGCCGTGGTCCGCAACGGCGATGAGTGGATGGTCGGCACATACGGCGGAGGCATCGTTCGCCTTTTGCCCGACGGGCGTTTTGAGCCGTTTGATCTGGCGACGGCAAAGTTTGAGGTCTATCCCAATGCAATGCTGGTCACCGGCCAGCATGTCTTTGCCGGCACGCTGGGCAAAGGGCTGTACATCTATCACCGGGATACAAATCGCTGGACTGTGGTCACAGAAGGCTTGCCGTCGCTAACGGTGACGGCGCTGGCGGCAGGGAACGGGTTTGTTTATGTGGGCACAGACAATGGTCTGGTCAGAATTGCGGAGCAAAATCTTCCATGAAAAACCCAGTCCAATTGCTGGTGGTTCTCCTTACGCTCACTTCCGTCACATGGGGTGACGCGGGCGTCCTCATTCCGCGCGATAAAGCGCAGCCGGACCCCGCCGTGCTCTCACTGGAAGAGATGGAGATCACCATTCGCATTGACAATGCCGATGCACGCGTCTTTGTGAAACAGATCTTTGCCAATCACACAGGAGCCATCCAGGAAGGGAACTACATTTTTGCTCTTAACAGCCACGCTGTGGTCTCTGACTTTGCCACATGGGATGGCCCAGTGCGCATTCCGGCGGTGATCCTGGAACGCAAACGGGCCGAGGAAATTTACAATCAGCTCAAGCAACAGGCCATTGATCCAGGGTTGTTACAGATGGGTGAGCGGACGGCCAGTGAGGCGCGGCACACTTCTTTATTCAGCGCCCGCATCGTTCCCATTCCGGCGTATGGCACCAAGAGGCTTGAATTT
>DAHUXF010000470.1:271-2769 GCA_027307295.1 Acidobacteriaceae bacterium | reverse complement strand
TTTCGCAATGGTGGCTTGTGGTCTCGCAGCGCAACGGACTGGACGCAGCAGAGTCCGGCAAGCAGGCCGCTACATCCAAACAAAACGGCGCGGCTTCTTCCCGGCGCAGAGAATCCCGAAAAGCTAAAGCATCTGGTCTTCCTGCTGGTCTTGCCGTTAGTCTTCCCGCCGAACTTTCCTCTGAACCGGGCAACATTGATCTCCGCCGAATGCTGGCAGCGGGAATTTTTGCCGGATTACTGCCCCTCATCCATGCCCATACCTTTATGGTGGTAATGGGCGTAGCGGCTTGCCTGACTATCCTGTTTTGGTACGCATGGCGAAACTGGCTGGTGTTCTTTATTGTTGCGCTGGCTATTGGCTTGCCAGCAGTTTTATGGCTCGCGCATAGTGGAGTCAATACGCGGAGTTATTTGGGCTGGCAGCCGGGTTGGGACCATGCGAACCACAATGTGGCATGGTTCTGGTTCGTCAATACCGGGATCTTCATCCCTTTGTTAATTTTTGTTCTTGTCTGGCAGAGAGGCGCCTTCATACTTCCCCGCTATGTCGTCCGGTACTACCTGCCGTTTCTGCTTTGTTTTATTATTCCTAATCTGGTCCGGGTTGCGCCCTGGATATGGGACAACATTAAAGTTCTCTTCTACTGGTGGCTGGCGTCAACTCCACTGGTAGCGTGGCTGCTGGCGCGCTGGTGGCAGCAGAAATCAGCTTTTCGATGGTTCTCATTTCGATGGATCGCTCCCGTGGTCCTGCTCTCTCTGTTGCTGGCCGGGACGCTGGATGTGGCCCGCGTCATTACCGCAGAGTCTGAATATCAGGAGTTCGACTCCGGAGGAGTGGCCGTGGCTGCAATTATTTCTAAGCAGCTGCCTTCCGGGTCCGTAATATTGCACGCACCGGGCTATAACTCTCCGGTATTCTTAACGGGAAGGCGCTCCGTGCTTGGCTATCCGGGATGGATGTGGTCGCGTGGGCTGGATTACTCTCAGCGGGCCGCCGACATACAGGCAATCTATTCCGGACACCCAGACGCAAACGCACTTATGCGGGCTTATGGTGTCAACTATGTGTTGATTGGCCCGGCGGAGCTTGCATCCTATACGGTGAATGAGACATTCTGGACAAAGCATGAAGAACTCGCCCAGAGCGGCGCATATCGTTTATACAGTTCTACAACGGGACAAGGAGAGTAAAGGCTAGCATGAAGATCGGGATTCTTACCGGCGGCGGAGATTGCCCCGGACTCAACGCAGTCATCCGCGCCATCGTCCGCAAGGGAATTTTTCATTATGAAGATGAGTTTGTCGGCTTTTTAGAAGGCTGGCGCGGCGTTCTGGAAAACGTTACCCGTCCGCTGGACCTGGAGGCCGTGAAGGGCATCTTGCCACAGGGCGGCACGATTCTGCGGACCTCGCGTACCAATCCCGCAAAAAAAGAGAACGGACTGGATATCTGCATTGAGAACCTGCGGAAAAACAAAATCGACGCTTTGATCGCCCTGGGCGGCGACGATACACAATCCGTCTCGCAGAAGCTGTTCGAACGTGGAATAAAAGTGGTTGCCGTGCCAAAGACCATCGACAATGATCTCAGCGGCACCGATTACTGCTTCGGCTTCGACACCGCGGTGAACGTCGCCACCAATGCCATTGATCGCGTCCACACCACCGCCGAGGCCCACAACCGCGTTATGGTCGTCGAAGTTATGGGCCGCGACTCCGGCTGGATCGCCATCTATAGCGGCGTAGCCGGCGGCGCGGACGTAATCCTGATACCTGAGCGGCCCTTCAGCATCAATGAAGTGGCCGATGTGCTCACACGCCGCCATGCCCGTGGACGGTATTTCAGTATTGTTGTAGTGGCCGAAGGGGCCACACTGGCAGGCGGAGAAACCTTTGCCACGGAGAGAAGAAAAACAGATGAGTTTGGCCATGTGCGCCTGGGCGGCATCGGCAACTCCCTGGCGGCGGAAATTGAAAGCCGCACCGGGTTTGAGACGCGCGCTGTGATCCTGGGACACATACAGCGCGGCGGCTCGCCCACGGCCTTTGACCGCATGCTGGCCACGCGCTACGGCATTGGCGCCATTGATCTGGTCCATCAAGGGCGTTTTGGACGCATGGTGGCGCTCAAGGGCAATGATATTTCTTCCGTGCCCATCACTGACGCCATCGCCAAGACACGCTACGTCAACCAGGAACTCATCGACGTGGCCAGCAGCCTTCTGGACAAGCACACAGAAGGCGTCAGCCTTTTGCGGCGGGACAATCAGCCTGCATGACGCCGGCTTCAGCGAGAGCTCGAGCAAGGCCCTCTCGCACTAGCCAGTCGAAATATGCTCTTTCGGGGCGCGGATCCATGCTCAGCCACGACTTCTGGTGGTGGAGCAGCCTTACCATTCTCGTCGCTGCGGCTTTGCTGCGTCTGCTGTTCCTCACCCAGAAGCCGCTGCACCATGATGAAGGCGTAAACGGTCTTTTTCTTGTCACGCTTTT
>DAHUXF010000470.1:0-261 GCA_027307295.1 Acidobacteriaceae bacterium | reverse complement strand
CTGGCTTCTATCACTACGACCCGGCCAATTACCATGGGCCCACGCTTTACTACATTGCCCTGGTTCCTGCTGCCATCAATAATCTCTTCCATTGGGGCCATGGACTCAGCACATTTGCCATCCGCTTTGTCACGGCCAGTTTTGGGGTAGGTATTGTCTGGCTGATGCTTTGCTTACGCCGCTATCTGGGCCAGGCGGGCGCTCTTGCCGCCGCCGCCATGGCGGCCGTTTCACCTGGATTCGTATTTTTCTCGCGCTACT
>DAHUXF010000046.1 GCA_027307295.1 Acidobacteriaceae bacterium | reverse complement strand
CGGACGCCATCGACGGAGCTTTCAGCTTTCCTGATCAGAGCCTGATGACGGCGCCCTCACAAGCTTGTTCAGCACGCTGACCGCATCAGGCGGTAGCTATTTGCACTTGCCCACGAATCTTCCCATCTTTAACTCCAGCGGAAAAGTTGCTCGACGTTAACCTGGCGATGAACACGGCGCGTCGGGAGCTTACAGAACGGAGTTCCATCCTACGTATGATTGCCTGCCTATGGAAAGCGGCACAGCAGAAAGGCCATTAAGAGCAGCGGGACCGGGCAAACGCCATCGGAAAGTGAAAAGTGTGGTCCGAGGTGATAATTCGCTGAACAGGTTTGCACAGCAACCCACCACCTCGCGGGGAAACCACACGTGTGAGCGTAAGCTCTCACTTGGAGGAACAGGAGTTACTTCTGTCTGAAAGAACGTCGCCGGAAGCCAGGCTTGCAAAATAATTCTTGCTTTTTTGTCGATCCAGCTTAGCTCGTTCGTCTTGATTGCAGATTCAGCACAAAAGGAGACTTTTCATGCAATATCTATTATTGATTTATTTTGCTGAGGCGAAGTGGGACAATTTGACGGAGCCGGAGCGGCAGAAAATTTATGCCAGTACATCACGTTGGTTGACGACCTGAAAACTACGAGAAAGTATCTGGGCGGTCATCGACTGCAGCCAATCTCTATGGCCACAACCGTGCGCGTGCGAGAAGGTAAAATTCAGTGACCGACGGCCCATTTTGCCGAAACCAAAGAGCAATTGGCCCCGCAAATTTTAGCGCAGGAACACGAATCAGGATGAAGATGGCAGTACAGTGGAAAATCGGGCCCAACCATCGCGAGGTTTTTGGAAATGTGATGTGTTCTGAGTTTTTGAAAAGTTTCCGCATTGATTTGTGGCCGGCGAGACATTTATCTGCGTAAATCAGCCGCAAAAAGGTTTTTATTTTAAGTTGTGGCAACGGGCTTATTTTGAAAGCGCTCACTATTTTCGGATGGCTGTCTGTAAGTGCCATGCTGGTCTTCTATGCCCTGGAGAAGCGCAGCCGGTGGTACATCCTGGCTTTTGCGGTTGCGTGTGCGCTGGGATCGGTTTATGGATTCCTGCAAGGTGCGTGGCCTTTTGGCGCGATTGAAGCGATATGGTCGCTAGTGGCTTTCAATCGCTGGCGTCAAACACCTGGCGCAAATTGATTGTGCTTTGTTCCTGCCTTGACCTCTTGTCCAACCCCGGTATCCGCCTTTTCGATTAGAATGATCGGCTGAATTAGACTGACATAAATTTGAGGTGGATGAGATGCGGAAACAAATTCTTTTTGCCCTGGTGATTGCCTGCGGCTTTGGAGCATCCGTGAAGGCCTTTGCTCCGGCCAAGTATGAGGTCAAGCAGAAGTATGTTCTGGGCGGCGAAGGCGGCTGGGATTATCTTACCTTTGATGCTTCAGGGAAACGGTTGTTTATTTCACGGGGCACCCGCGTGATGGTGGTGGACCCCGCCAAGGGCTCCGTGCTGGGTGAAATTCCGGACACAGCAGGCGTTCATGGGATTGCGCTGGCCCACGATCTGGGCAAGGGATACACCAGCAATGGGCGCGACAACAGCGTCACGGTATTTGATCTTAAGACGCTCAAGACTACGGGCAAAATCAAGATTGACGCGGAAAATCCTGACGCCATCATCTATGACGGCGCGTCAAAGCGCGTGTTTACCTTCAATGGCCGCAGTAAAAACGCCACGGTGATCGATGCAACCAAGGATGCGGTTGTAGGCAACATCCCGCTGGATGGCAAGCCCGAATTCGCAGCGGCGGACGGCAAGGGAACGGTCTTCGTCAATATTGAAGACAAGAACGAGATTACCAGCATTGACGCGAAGAACGCCACGGTGATCAAGAGCTTTCCTCTGGCTCCGTGCGATGAACCCAGCGGGCTGGCCATGGACCTTAAAAGCCGCCGTCTTTTTGCCGGTTGCCACAACAAGATGATGGCGGTGGTCAATGCCGATACCGGCAAAGTAGTTGCCACGCCAACGATCGGTGAGGGCGTGGATGCCAACGCTTTCGATCCTGGAACCAAACTGGCCTTTGCCTCCAATGGTGACGGCACCCTTACCGTGGTGCATGAAGATTCACCTGACACGTACACCGTGGTAGAGAATGCGGCCACGCAGCGGTCAGCGCGCACTATGGCTCTGGATACCACAAACCATGATGTTTACCTGGTGGCAGCGGAGATTGAAGAGGCCCCGCCCACTAAAGAAGGCGAGCGTCCGCGCCGGACGATGAAGCCGGGAACGTTTACGTTGCTGGTGGTTGGAAAGAAATAAGGAAACGAAGTATTCGTGGCTAAAAAGTAGTCGCCCCGGTGAACGCGAGTGAAAATCACTCCATTGCGCACCGGGGCTTTTATTTTGGCGGGTAGGCCGCTACGAGCAGCTACTTTTTTTACTTCAGATATTTTTCCGGCAATGGGTGGGCTGGATCTTCGGCTTCCCAATACACGGTGAATATCCACCAGCGGCTGCCGTCATGGATCAATTGAAAGCTGTTAATGCCGCGTGCGAATGGCTTTTCGCTTTTGGCGTGGCGTGATTCATATGTGCTCCACACGTGCGCAATGTGGTCCCATACCTCAATCCGGTTGGCTACAGCATTTTCAAAAAAGCCTTCTTTGGAAAAGTAGTCCTGGCTGCGCGTTGCATACTCGTCCGGGCTGGAGACCCTGGCCGTGACAACGCCTTTATCATCGCGACGGCTGGGCACCATGCGCGCGCCCGGGAAGTACAGGCTGCGGAAACGCTCCCAGTCGCGTGGACCGGCCGGGCCAGAGATCACGTCATACACAGCTGAGATAATGTGCTCAATAGAATCCACATCACCGGGACGTGCGGCGGGGGAAGAAGCAGGCGCTGTGGCCTGCGGCGAAGATGCTGGAGTGGGGTTCTGTCCTGTGGCATTAAGAAACAGGACGGCAAGGCAGCATGCAGTCAATACTCTGGCGGTTTTATTCATCCCAGTAATCTTCATTCAAGTAATCTACATTGCCTGCCGGGCACTGTAAACCGCAGACTGCAGGGAGCAGCAAGCTGGGCGATTGCAGCCCGCTTTCTTAATGGCGAATGAGGAATGCTGCTGTAAACAGGGCAGTGAACACAATGTTCTGGAGTAGTTCAGCAAAGCCAAGCGCGAACACGCTCAGCGGACGCCATGAACGAAAAGTCCAGATCGCGAGCCGGGCGAAGGAAGGGACAAAGGCGAAACTGGCTAGAGAAGGCAAAACACCGGCTATCGCACTTATTCCCGCTGCTGCCAGTATTGCTCCTTGCAGCAAGTAGAGCTTCCATCCGGCATTTGCTCTGGCGCTGCGTGATTTCATGTTTGCCGTGCGCAGCCGCAACTGCACATATTCGATTTGTCCGACGGCAAAAATCCATGTCCCCATCCACAGAAGCAGAGCGGTGCGATCAATCCTGCCTGCAACAACATAGTAGGCGCTGGCGGCAGTTGAGCTGAGAACTGCTGCGCCAATCATCTGTTTAGGTACACGCAGATACCGTCGCCGGCCCATCAGCATGAGCAATCCAAAACAGATTGCTCCCAGCAGGGCAAAGCCGAGCACCCATGCGCGTTGCAGGAGTGCCAGTTCGATTGCCGCTGCACCGGCCAGAGCCGCCAGAGTCGCGCTCCATAAAATAACAATGCGCCGTTCTCTTGTGGACCTTATTTTAACCATGGAAAATCCCAGGAGAGCTTCCAGCGGCTGATGCAGAAGAAATGCCGAGCCGGATGCCACCAGGAGCCATAGCACAGGCTCCGCTTCAGGCGCCGTTGTGGCGGAATAACCCAGTACGCATCCACTGATCAATGGCAGCATCCACAGAGCCCATGAGCCATGCTCCCGTGGCAGCAGAAGATAGCGGATAGGCTTGATAGGAGCAGCCTCCATCATTCTGGCATTTCTCCAGGATTCCGCTGGTGATTCACAAGCACTCATGGATGGTTTATCGATAATGTCATGGCAGCGTTCCGGCGCCTGTGATGCTGGTCACGGCATCAAGCCAGCTTGCCGGGGATTTGTATCGGTCAATGCCGCAGGGTCAAGGTGCGAAAGGAAGTTCACGCGTGATGCGGCGAATGGTCTCTCGCTGGCTCGCCGTGGGATGAAGGAATTTGAACCCGTATTGAAATCCCTGCCGGTATCTCAGCTCCGCGGTGAAGATCAGGGGTTCATCCAGATTGGGAAGAGGCAGTTGAATTTCGACAATTTGACCCAGAGTCAGGTTGCCTGGGATGGTAGCGCCCATTCCACCCTCAGAAATATCTTTCGTGCGTCCGTGCAAAGTCTCTGTGCCCCGGACTGTCACGCGCAGATCCAGAATGAATCTGCGATGCACGCGAGGCGTTGTCCATTTTAGCTGTTTCTGGTCGCTTGTCATTCCCCAAGCAACCTTAACACATGTAGGCCAGATAAGGCGTTAGCAGATGGGACAACTACGGGACAATTTTTTTTCTGGCCCACTCCGCGTGCTCCGCAACTACCGGGTCGGAATCCCTGGCCATGGATTCCAGATCGGGAATGAATTTCTGGTTTCCGCTGTTTCCCATGGCGATGGCCACGTTGCGCCGCAATCCGGCATATTTGGCACGTTTCACTGGCGAGCCGCGGAAAGCCTGCCGGTAAGATTCTTCGTCCATCTGTGCCAGTGCTCGCAGCTCAGGATAATAGAGCCCCTCTTTAGGTTGAAATTCGGGCAGGGAAGTCGGTGGAGCATTCCCCGATTTTCGGTTCCATGGGCAGACGTCCTGGCAGATATCGCAGCCAAAGATTTGCTGGCCTATCCCGGAGCGCAACTCGACGGGGATGGAACCACGCTTCTCGATCGTAAGATAGGCGATGCAGAGCCGCGCATCGAGCTTTCCGGGAGCGATAAGCGCGTCTGTTGGACAGGCATCAATGCAGCGCGTGCAGCTGCCGCAATGGTCGGCGGCAGGTGTTCCCACAGGCAGTTCCAGCGATGTGAGGATTACGCCAAGGAAAAGCCATGAGCCCATCTTCTGGTTAATGAGGCAGGTGTTCTTGCCCATCCATCCAATACCGGCGTGCCGGGCATAAACACGTTCCAGGATTGGTCCCGTGTCAACATAACTGCGCGTTTCAAGGGCTAGGTCATTTGCGGCCGCAGCGTCTTTGAGGGCCGCTTCCACCTGCCGCAGTCTTGACAAGAGAGCATCATGATAATCTTTTGCGCCCCAGGCGTAGCGTGATACCCACCCGCGCTCAGGATCATTTACATCCATTGAATAAGGCTTGTCTGCGTTGTAGTTCAGCGCACAGACAATCATGGAGCGGACCCAGGGTGCGGCATTTTTCGCCGCGACCCGGCGGAGTTCGCCTGTCTCTGTCCGGGTCTCAAGATATTTCATCTCGCCCGCGTGTCCAGCATCCACCCATTCGATGAAGGCGTGCAGCTCAGGAAGAGCTTCGCGCTCTACGGGAGCAATACCGGCAAGATCAAAGCCAGCATGATGAGCAGCCTGCATGGCTGTTTGCGCCAACTCTTCTGACGACACCATCCTCTTATTATGCTGGATTGCGCCCGGAACCGCATTGGCTTCAATGCACGCTGATCCCAGGCGGCGTATGTTATTGGATCGGCAAGAGTTGTTTGGGCGGCAGCAGGGAATAGGAACCATTCCTTTTCTGAGTGCGAAAATCCCCTAGCAGCTAATCTGAAGCAAAAGTCATCCTAACAACTAAGCTGCTGTTTTGCAGGAAGGCGGCCGTGTTTCCAAAGGAGCTGGGACGCAATGGTTTGTACTTTTTGTGGAACGGAAAACCGCTCTGATCACAAATTTTGCGGCATGTGCGGCGTGCGTCTGGAGCATCGGCAGGCGGAAAGGCGATCACTCAGCTCGGGTGGGACATTGAAATGTCCATCGTGCAATCACGTCAATGAGGCTGGCCTGAAGTTCTGCGGGATGTGCGGGAGCAGAGTTGAACGCAGGGTGCAGGCGCGTCGTGGAAGTGAAGCAGGTGGACGGGCCGTGGCGACTGCAAATGCGCAGATGCCCACTCCTGAATCTGACAGTGGGACGGTCACCGCAACCATTGAGCCTTCCCTACGCAAGCCGGAGCGTCGAGTCACTTATCCTCACCGCGAAGAGCCGTCTATTTTCCGTGATCAGCCGGCCAATGAATCCAGAATTAGTGGGCCATCTTTTCTTGGCCTGGGTTCAGATGCGGGCGGTGAAGGCGACTATCTGCTGGAGGACGAACCTTCCAGCGGCGGCTTGCGTAAGCTGGTACTGGCGGTGATTGTGCTGGCCATTCTTGGGCTGATCTTTGCTCAATGGCGCTCCAGCCTTAGAGCCAATCCAAAGCCGGCGCCGCAGAAAACGGAGCCTGCGGCCACCCCTATTCCGCCTCAGGGCAATAGCAATCATGAGCCACCCTCTTCCGACGTGGTGGTACCGGCTCAGGACGGAAGTGTAGCCACTGCATCGCCAACCCCACTTAAAACTGAGGAGGCCGGGGAACGCCCGCCGCCGCAAGCATCGGCAACCACGGAATCTGCTCCGCCAATCACGCAGGAAAGCGCTGCTGAAAAACCTGCGGAAGCTTTGCCCGCGGATACGGGGGATGAGCCGCACGCGGATACCAAGGCAGCGGATAGCAAGACAGCGGAGGAGGCCCGCATTCCAGACCACAAACCCAGTGCAGCCCTGATGCGCGCGCAACAATATCTGCAAGGACGTGGCGTAACCCAAAGCTGTGAGCAGGGTCTGCTGTATCTTCGTGCTGCCGCGGAGAAAAATGATCCCGGCGCGGCCATCCAGATGGCGGCGCTCTACTCCAGCGGACATTGCGTGAAGCAAGACCGGGTGATGGCTTATCGATGGTTTAACTCAGCCCATGAACTTGAGCCGGCAAATATGTGGATCCAAAGGAATATGGATGAGCTATGGGCGCGGATGAGTTCGCAGGAAAGACGCTTGGCCGGTTACTGACGGCCGTTAGATTCCCAGCTTCTTCACTTCTTCATTGTAGTATTTGCGGTAAAGGATGTCCCATTCCTGGGTGCCTTCTACAATGGTGCGGCGCTGGCTCTCAATTTTCTGGCGTGCCGCCAGATCGAGCCTTTCTTCCGCCGACAACAGTTCTTCCAGGATGCGCCGCGCTTCCATGCGGATGGAGTTGGGGTCTTCAATGAACTCCACATCGTCAAGAGTGGTCAATGCATCCGCCACGCTGTGCGCCAGCTTGTTGACTTTATCGCGAGAAAGTCTCACAGCACCGCCTTGTATTTGCGCACCAGTTCGCCTTTTACTTTCTTGAACATTTCCTGGTAACTGGCGCCGGCCCGCTGCATTTCATCCTGGTATTGCTCCAGGATTAAACGGACTTCATCATTGATTCGGTCTTCGAGCTGGAGCTCTTCCAACATGGCGTTATTCAGCGCATTCGAGACGGCGTCAACGTTCTCGGCCTCGATGAACTCTCCAGCAATAAGTTTTTGGGCCACCTGCCGGGCCAGATACCCGACATATTCTTTAGAAAAGAGCATGCTTGTTTAGACGTATGTGCTTGAAAAGAATAGTGTAGCATAATCGGCGTTTCACCGTGGTTGCGCCGCGATCAAATGCGTTTTTTCTTTGACTGCCGGGAAGCGCTTCTGTCGCCGGCCAGCTCGGCGTAACGAAAGCACGATACCAGATGATCGTTGACCATTCCCACCGCTTGCATAAAGGCGTAGCAGATGGTTGGTCCAACAAATTTGAATCCCCGTTTCAGCAGATCTTTGCTCATGGCATCGGACTCAATCGTCCGCGCCGGAATCTGCCCCAGTGACTTCAATGTGTTTACTTTGGGATGGCCTCCCACAAAACTCCAGATGTATGCGTCAAAGCTTCCGAACTCCTTTTGAACGGCAAGAAAGGCCTGCGCGTTCTGGATGGCCGCTGCAACCTTCAGCTTATTGCGAACAATCCCCTCATTTGCCAGCAGCTCCTTTACCTTGGCTGCGTCATAACGAGCCACGCGTCTGGGGTCGAACTTACTGAACGCCTTCCGGTAGGCTTCACGCTTGTTGAGAATGGTGGACCAGCTCAATCCGGCCTGAGCCCCTTCAAGCACCAGGAACTCAAACAAAACGTTGTCATCATGTTGTGGAACTCCCCACTCGCTGTCGTGATACTCCACCATGGGCTGCGTTGTTGCCCATTTACATCGAACTTTTTCACTCAAGACTTTTGACCTTTCCGCGGCCCGGATAATTCTGCTCGGCTTCTAACATACACCACGCACTCAGGTGTTGATGGAAGATGCCACAATGTCATCTTAATGGTAGCCAAGCCAACGGAGACGGGTGCGATGTAGCGGTCAGTAGCTGCGGATGGCTGAATGACGTAGCATCCCGAGGCTGATGGCCGCATCCTATGTTGTGAAGCAAATCGCCCCCACAGAAGGAGTTTCCACCCATGGCAAAGAAAAACGAGAAGGTCAGCGCCCAGCCCAGATTGCACCAGAAAGCGGCCGAGATACAGGCCTATGGCACGGTAAGCCATATCCTTCCTCTGGAACTTGAAGAACCCGTCCGGCTGGAGATGACGGAGCAACTAAACCAGCTTCTTGCGGACACCATCACGCTCCGCGACCTCTATAAGAAATCTCACTGGCAGGTTGCCGGCCCAACTTTTTATCAGCTGCATCTGTTGTTTGATAAACACTTTGACGAGCAGGTGGAGATGGTTGATGCCATTGCGGAGCGTATCCAGCTGCTGGGCGGCATCAGCATCGCCATGGCCGCCGACGTAGCGGAGACCACACAGATTAAGCGCCCGCCGCGTGGCCGTGAAGAAGTTCCGGTACAACTCTCCCGTCTGCTGGACGCGCACCAGATCATCATCCGTGAGTGCCGCACGCTGGCCAGCCGCGCTGAAACTCTCGGCGATGATGGGACCAACGACCTGGTGGTGAGTGATATTCTACGCCCGAATGAACTGCAAGCCTGGTTCTTAAGCGAACATCTGGTCAATATGCCTCTGGTGGAAGCAGTTGATTCAACCAGCCAGATAAGAAAGACTGCCTGAAAGCAGAGATCGCATTTCAGGACAGAGAGTTGAGTGATTCAAGCGGAGCGCCAAACAAAACAGACTTCCACCATGGAGGCGCAGAGGCACGGAAAAAACCTGCTGTGCGAAAAATGTGTGGCGGGCCTATCCATAGATAGATTTGCGCTTTTCGCGTTGACTCATGGCCCATCTCTTTCCTGATCTGCATTCATAATGAGCCACGCAGGAACACGAAGGAAGAAACTTGCCCCTCTGCGTCTGCTCTAGTTCAATCCTAGATCAGTGTTCATCCGTGTAAATCAGTGGTAAGGCTTGTTTTCCCCGCAAATTCGCGGCGGAGACTTACCATTCCAGCGTACAGCGTTTACGGCTACTTTCCTGCGCCAGTTCCAGACCATGCATCACATTCAGAATTTGTTCAGGAGTGACCTCTACGGGCGCTTTTTGCAGGATCGCATCACGCACGTTGGCATAGTAAAGGCGATAATCACCTGGGAGGGTGGCAACGGCCTTCGCTGCCACCGTATCCCCTTGTCGCGTGTAGAGAAGGCCCCATTTGTCCTGCGCCTCTCGGCCCCACGTATCGTCCTTCGGAACCCGGCCCCGCTTGAGCGCTTCTTCCTGTGGGTCAATGCCATATTTGATATACGCTCCGTCCTCGCCGCGAACGATATAGCGAAGCTCAGGCGCAAGGGCAATCATGCTGGCCCGCAGCACGGCGCGCATTTTGGGATAGTGCAGCATCACGTCAAAAGCGTCGTCCACAACGGCTCCGGTACGCTCCATGCGAATATCGGCGGTGATTGCCTCTGGCTGGCCGAACAGCAGCATGGCCTGATCAAGCAGGTGCACGCCTAGATCAAAGAAAACCCCGCTGGCTGGCAGCGCTTTTTCGCGCCACGCTCCAGGACGCATCTGCAAACGATGGCGGTCAAAGTGCGCCTCATAGAGTGCAAGCCGTCCCAGAGTGCCTGACTCTTTCAGTCTCCGGATGGTGCGGAAGTCTCCATTCAGCCGCAGGTTCTGGTATGCGGTAAGCAGCAGTCTGCGCTCCCGGGCCAGTTCCAGAAGCTCGGACGCTTCCGCGTATGTGGTGGTGAAGGGCTTGTCCACCACCACGTCCCGCCCAGCCAGCAGACACTCTTTGGCCAAAGCGTAATGCGACGTATTCGGCGTAGCGATAACCACGAGCCTGATCTCATCCATGCCCAGCAATTCATCCATGGACCTGACGATTCTGGCGCCAGGATAATGAGCGGCGGCATCATCGCCATGGCGCTGAAGAATTGCGCGCAACCGCAGTCCGGGGACAGCAGAGATGATTGGGGCGTGAAAGACCCGTCCGGCAAAGCCAAAACCAATTAATCCAACATCGATCATGTGTGCTCACATTTTTGGATCAAGGCGATGAGCTTATCGAAATCTATAGGGCAATACAACGATGGCGAATCGGGAGCGCTTCTGAGATTATGCAAAGCCAAACAGTTCCACAGGAGTTTCACGCACGTTGCAAGGTTTTAGTAAGGTCAAGTTTCGCTTAAGCCGATGTTGGGCGCTTAATGACCATGAAGGGCGCTTCCCATTACCAGTGCGGTGGCGTAATCACTTCCGGTATTGCTCGTCACTGACTTGTTCCATCCAGTCAACCACCTTACCGTCCTTCTTTTCCTGAATGGCGATGTGCGTCATGGCTGTAGTCGGCGTAGCCCCATGCCAATGTTTCTCGCCGGGCGAGAACCACACCACATCACCGGGATGGATCTCCTCGATAGGGCCGTCTTCGCGCGGGACCCAGCCACAGCCGCCCGTGACGATGAGAGTCTGACCGAGCGGATGCGTATGCCATGCCGTCCGCGCGCCTGGCTCGAAGGTTACGCTGGCGCCTTGGACAAGCGCCGGGTCGGGCGCCTGGAAGAGTGGATCAATGCGTACAGTGCCAGTGAACCAATCTGAAGGTCCTTTAGCGGAAGGTTGCGAGCCAATTCTCTTGATTTCCATTTCCGAAATTATTTCACATTCACACGACTGTTTTTGGCCGGCATTGGATGAAACATTCTACTTGCCGGTACCCCGGCACAGAAGCCACGGTCATGGCCCCCTTGCCCATGCCTATAAATAGAAACCGGCTGGCACAACAAGGGCCCGGCGGTGTAGATGCTCTGCACCAGGGGACTGTCAACGGAATCACTGCGTGTCTGATCGGTTGATTCCGGGAATCACGAGCACTCCGGCAACGTCTGGGGAGTACTTGTGACAAACACGTTCTGGCTCCAGCAAACGTTTGATGCTCCATCCCAAAGCAGGTCCGTGCCATTTCGCGATAGCCGGTTGCCCTCCACCTGGATGCCTTGAACGTTACGCTGTATACCCTCAATGCTGATGCCACCCAGCTCGTTCTTTTGCACCAGATTGTTTTCAATGAGACAGCCAGTTAGGTCTCCGCCTTGAAGCAGGATCCCATGGCCGCCGTTTCTCAAGACCTTATTTTCCTGGATGGTGCAGCCTGCTTCAAAAATCGAAGCGATCTCGATCCCATTGAGCTGATTATCGACTATGAGGTTTCCGCGAATGATCGAGTCTGAATCCAGTCCTCTTATGGAAATGCCAGTCTGGTTCTCGCGGATGACATTTTCACTAATGACTGGAATACTCTCGTCGGGCGGGTCGCCGGAGGGTATCACGACTCCAACCTGCCGGAACCCGCTGATCGTATTTCGATAGAGGGCGGTGTGGGAGACCACTGACATGATCACCCCGCTCTGTCCATTCTCTCCTGCGCCAATCGTGTTGTCGAACATGCGGACTCGCGATGAACGGAACAAGGCAATCCCCGCCTGGTTGTTTTCAAGGGTCAAATCATAAAT
>DAHUXF010000469.1 GCA_027307295.1 Acidobacteriaceae bacterium | reverse complement strand
CGACTGCAAGGAAAGTTTCAAGCTGAAAAAAATCCATGATGTGAGCACCCGCAGCTTATAAGGAGAGGCCGCACCTCTAATATAATAAGAAATATTAATGAAAGCAAAATAAATATAACATTGACTTATTGTCCGCCGAGAGGAAACATGGTGCAGGAGACCTCGGCCATGGATAGGAACCGCATCACTTTCTTTGACACCACGCTGCGAGATGGCGAACAGGCGCCCGGCTGCGCCATGGGCGTTTATGAAAAACTTCGTATGGCCCGCCAGCTTGACGAACTGGGCGTGGACGTAATGGAGGCCGGCTTTCCCATGGCTTCCGAGGGCGACTTCAACGCCGTCCGCCTGATTGCTTCTGAAATCAGCCGTCCTGTGATTGCCGGGTTGGCGCGCGCCAGCGAGCCGGACATCCGCCGGGCATGGGCAGCGCTGGAAGCTGCCAGACATCCGCGCATCCACATTTTTCTGGCCAGCTCTGACCTGCATCTGCAATGCAAACTGAAGATCACGCGGGAGCAGGCGCTGGAGCAGGCGCACCACGCGGTGGCCTACGCGCGGTCATTCTGCAATGACGTGGAGTTTTCTCCCGAAGATGCCACCCGCTCCGATATCAACTTTTTATGCAATCTGGTGCAGGTGGCCGTGGACGCCGGTGCTACCACCATCAACATTCCTGATACCGTTGGATATTCCATTCCTGAAGAGTTTGCCGCAATCATTCGGACGGTCCGGGAACAAGTGCAGGGGATTGAGAAGACGACCATCTCCGTCCATTGCCACAATGATCTTGGACTGGCCGTGGCCAATACGCTGGCGGCGCTCCATGCCGGCGCGCGCCAGGTGGAATGCACCGTCAACGGCATTGGGGAGCGGGCGGGGAATGCCTCACTGGAAGAGATTGCCATGGTCCTGAGTGTGCGCCAGGCGCAGCTTCCGTACCAGACCGGCATCAACTCGCAGCGGATTTATCCCACCAGCTGCCTACTCTCGGAGATCATCGGTTTTACGCCGCAGCCGAACAAGGCGATTGTTGGACGCAACGCATTTGCGCATGAGGCCGGGATTCATCAGCATGGAGTGATTGCCAATCCTCTTTGCTATGAGATCATGACCCCGGAGTCGGTTGGCGTTTCCGGCAACAATCTGGTATTGGGAAAGCACTCCGGACGCCACGCGCTGGGCAAGCGCTTAGCGGAGCTCGGGTATAAGACATCGGGGCCTGAGCTGGATTCCGTATACCAGCGCTTCATGCGGCTGGCGGAGAGTAAGAAAAAGATTTACGACCAGGACTTGCTGTCTCTGGTCCCGATGGCTGCAAAAGAAAAGGCCGCTGCAACCCACGCCACAAGTTAGCAGGATAACCTCAGAAAGAAATGGTCCGCCATGCGTTTTAAATTGACAGTTCTTCCCGGCGACGGAGTCGGCCCTGAAGTGACTCGCGAAGCCGTAACTGTTCTCCGCGCACTCAGCCATTTTTCCGATTGTGAATTTATTTGTGAAGAGAAGCCGATCGGCGGCGCGGCCATCCGCAGCCATGGAACGCCGATTCCGGAAACCACTCTTGATGCATGTCTCAAGAGTGATGCGGTCTTTCTGGGCGCTGTGGGCGCGCCGGAATTTGACGATCGGCCCACCGACCAGAAACCCGAAGCAGGCCTGCTTGCCTTGCGCACCGCCCTGGGCGGATTTGCCAACCTGCGGCCTGCTGTTTCTTTCCCGGTCATTGCTGATTGCTCGCCGTTGCGGCGGTCGCGAGTGGAAGGAGCGGATGTTTTGTTTGTCCGCGAATTGCTGGGCGGACTTTACTTTGCGCAGCCGCGCGGATTCAGCAGCGATGGCCATTCTGCCTTTAACACCATGCGTTATTCCGCGGAAGAAGTGGAGCGCGTGGCGCGGATCGCTTTTGAGCAGGCACGCATGCGGCGCAAAAAAGTTACCTCGGTGGACAAGGCCAACGTCCTGGAGACATCACAGCTTTGGCGGCGAACGGTGATAGAGGTTGCCAAAGACTTTCCTGATGTGCAGCTGGACCACATGTATGTGGACGCGTGCGCCATGCATCTGGTTAGCAACCCCACGCGCTTTGATGTGGTGCTCACGGAAAATCTTTTTGGCGATATTCTTTCCGATGAAGCGGCGGCAATTACCGGATCGCTGGGGATGCTGGGTTCGGCAACCATTGGCGGCGCGGTGGACCTTTACGAGCCAGTGCACGGATCGGCCCCGGACATTGCAGGGAAAGGCATTGCCAATCCGCTGGGTGCAATCGCTTCAGCAGCCATGCTGCTGCGCCAGAGCGCCGGCCTGCGCCATGAGGCGGCCGACCTGGAGAGCGCCATTCGCCGCGTTCTGGATGATGGGTACTGCACTCCGGACCTGGCGGGCGAGAAGCGCAAGGTTGTCAGCACACATGAACTGGGCGAACTGGTGGAGCAGCGCTTTATGGAACTGCTCGACCGCCGCTTCTCCTATCATGCAGTCTAAAGCGGGGCATATGAGCGCGCGTACTTTATTCGATAAGATCTGGGACTGGCACCTTGTAGGTGAGGGGCCGGAAGGCTCGTCCATTCTATATATTGATCTGCATCTGGTGCATGAGGTAACGTCGCCACAGGCATTCGCCGGGCTGCGGGAAGCGAACCGCAAAATACGCCGCCCGGAACTTACCTTCGCCACGCTGGACCATAACATCCCCACCACCGGAAACCGCATGGCGCTGGAAGATGCGCTGGCGCGTACGCAGGTGGAAGCCCTGCGGCAGAACTGCC
>DAHUXF010000468.1 GCA_027307295.1 Acidobacteriaceae bacterium | reverse complement strand
GGAGTTGCATCAAACCTTCCCAAGTGAGCAGCAGTTGTACAGAGTTTCAGTGCACGCCTAAATGTCGGCCTGGCCTGGATAAACGTTCTTAAGCAAACGGGCTTTAGTGAAGGGTATTCTGTGGTTCAAGCCGGTGGACGTACCCAAACAAGGACCGGGAACACAGTATCTTGCGGGAGATCTCTTCGACGCAATAACTAAAATATCAACAAGATGATTGAAGTTCATTTCCGTGGAACGCACTGGCCAAATTCCATGGATGGCCAGCATTGAGTATGCATAGACCAAAAAATGATTCCACGGCCCTCCGTGAAGTGTCGCCTACGCACGTCTTGCCCGCCAATCGCGAAGACACTCTTTCCGGAGGAGGTGAACTGGGCGCTCGCATCCGCGCTTATGACTGGTCCAAGACTTCCATGGGGCCGATTGCTTCATGGCCGCAAAGCCTGAAAACAGCAGTCCGCATCCTGATCAGCTCGCGGTATGCCATGTGGATGGCCTGGGGCGCCGATCTTCCTTTCCTTTACAACGATACCTACGCACAGATGTCTCTGGGGAAGAAACATCCCTGGGCCCTGGGCCGTCCCTCGCGTGAAGTCTGGGCGGAGATATGGAACGAAATCTCCCCGCGCATTAGCAAGGTCATGGATACAGGCGAATCCACATGGGACGAAGGATTATTGCTGTTCCTGGAACGCAACGGATACACTGAGGAAACCTACCATACCTTTTCCTACAGTCCTCTGATCGGCGATGACGGCCTGATCCACGGCCTTTTTTGCGTAGTGATGGAAGAGACGGAGCGCGTGATCGGACAACGCCAGCTGAGGTCTTTGCGTTCTCTGGATGCTGGCCTGAGCGCCAGGATTAACGAAAAAGATGTTCTTACGGCCATTCAATCGAGCCTTAACACAAACCAGCGTGATCTGCCCTTTACGCTTACGTATCTTTTTGATGGGACAAAGGCGCGCCTGGCCTGTGCTACAGGAATAGCCCTGGGCCATGTTGCAGCGCCGAAAGTTATGGATCTTACCTTAGAAACTGAGGTATGGCCCGTCTGCAATTTATTGAACCAGAAGGTCTCCAGCGTTGTGGATATTGGAGAGCGCTTTGGCGCACTACCCACCGGGGCCTGGGAGAAACCACCTGCACAAGCGCTCCTTGTACCGATCAAAAAACAAGGGCAGGATACACCCGCCGGCATGCTGGTGGCTGCTCTGAATCCTTACCGGCAACTGGACGCCGGCTACTCCGGCTTTGTTGACTTGATTGCCGGGCAAATTGCTGCGGGCATAGCAAGCGCCCGCGCTTATGAAGAAGAACGCAAGCGCTCTGAGGCCCTGGCCGCCATTGATCGGGCCAAGACGGCATTTTTCAGCAACGTTAGCCATGAATTCCGTACGCCACTAACGCTCATGCTGGGCCCTACCGAGGATGCTCTGGCCACAACGGAAAAATCCCTGCGGGGAGAGGGACTGGAAACCGTCCATCGAAACCAATTGCGGCTGCTGAAGCTGGTGAATGCACTGCTGGATTTTTCCCGGCTGGAAGCAGGACGCATTACTGCGGTTTACCGCCCAACGGACTTGTGTGCGAACACGATGGAACTGGCCAGTCTTTTCCGTTCTGCCATGGAGAGGGCGGGCATAACCTACATTGTCCAGTGCGCGCCGTTGGGCCAACCAGTCTATGTGGACCACGAGATGTGGGAAAAGATTGTGCTGAACCTCATCTCTAATGCCTTGAAGTCCACATTTGAAGGCTACATTGCAGTGCGTTTGACCGATCAGGGAAACCATGTTGAGCTGACAGTGGAAGATACAGGCACAGGCATTCCTGAGCAGGACATTGGCCACATATTCGAGCGGTTCCGGAGAGTTGAGAACGCGCGCCGCCGGACACATGAAGGCAGCGGAATCGGCCTGGCGCTGGTGCATGAGCTGCTGGCCATGCACGGTGGCAGAATCACGGTGAAAAGCCAGACGGGAAAGGGCACAAGATTCACCGTCACGCTGCCTTATGGCAACCGGCATCTGCCTCCGGACCGCATCGCGACGCAAAATGACCTTGTTGTTCCCAATACATCGCGGGAAGCATTTGTGCAGGAAGCCCTGAGCTGGTTGCCGGCCTACCTGGCCCCTGACTTTCTTGCGCACCCCGCAGCTCCGGACGATCTGGATTCCGCAGCCTCCCTGAATTTGCTCACTCCTACTACAGAAGAAAAGGCGCGGGTGCTGCTGGTGGATGACAACCGCGACATGCGCGAATATGTGGGCCGCTTGTTAAGCTCCAGGTTTCATGTGGCCACCGCGGGCAATGGCTGGCAGGCTCTGCAGAAGGCGAAAGAGTATCCGCCGGACCTGGTGTTGAGCGATGTGATGATGCCGGAAATGGACGGCTTCCACCTGCTGGCGGCCCTGCGGGAAAACCCTTCAACAGCTTCCGTTCCGGTGGTCCTGCTTTCGGCCCGCGCCGGCGAGGATTCGCTCATTGAAGGCATGCAATCCGGGGCGGATGATTATCTGGTCAAGCCGTTTACGGCGCGCGAGTTGATGGCGCGCGTGGGAGCGCACATTAAAATTGCGCGCTTCCGGCGAGAGGCCCTGGAAAGGGAATCCCGGCTGAAACTGGACCTGCGCCAATCTGAGCGTGAGCAGCAAAGACTGCTGGCGGTTCTGGACCAGTCAACGGACTTTATTGGGCTGGCCGATTTGGATGCCAGGGTGCTGTATGTGAACAGTGCCGCCCGCTCCATGGTTGGACTAAGCCAGTCGGATGACATATTTCAGCTC
>DAHUXF010000467.1 GCA_027307295.1 Acidobacteriaceae bacterium | reverse complement strand
CACAGGCTCCGGCGCGCTCAAGATGGCAGGTGTTGGCGGCGTGTCGCTGGCTTTCTGTATCTATTGCGCCGGTTTCTTGCCGCAGCTCTTAAGCCGACGAACGTATTGCGGTACTTCACACGGATGGCTGGCGATTGAAACGGTAAAGTCACACGGATTGACAGCCAGGAACAGTGTGGCCCGGAGTTTCAGCAGGTTGCCCATCGTAAGGCCCATAAAAAAATCTGAAGCAAAAATAAAAAGTTAGACAATGGCGCGCACCACGCCTCCATCCACACGCACGGCTGCTCCGGAGGTTGCTGAGGCCTGCTCGGATGCCAGATAGACCACCATGTTGGCCACTTCCTGATTGCTGGCAAACCGCTTCAGTAATGATGTGGGGCGCATGGCGCGGAAAAAATCCTTTTCAATCTGCTCAAAACTCTTGCCTGATTGCTGCCCCGCCTGGGCAAGAAACTTTTCCACGCCTTCGGACCGCGTCGGTCCGGCCAGAACGGCGTTCACGGTCACTCCGCTGCCGGCCACGGTCTCTGCCAGGCCGCGAGAAACCGCCAGTTGCGCTGTCTTGGTCATGCCGTAATGAATCATTTCCACCGGTATCTGAACGGCTGATTCGCTGGAGATAAACATGACGCGTCCCCAGCCGCGCTTGACCATGGCGGGCGTGTAATGCCGGGCCAGCCGCACGCCGCTGAGCACGTTCACGCGAAAGAAGCGTTCCCAGTCTTCATCAGGTATATCGAAGAATGGCTTGGGCTCAAAAATGCCGAGATTGTTGATGAGAATATCGGCGTCCGGCACGCTATTGATGAGAGCTTTTGCTCCTTCGGTCGTCCCCAGGTCAGCGGCAACGCCTTTCAGCGCAGCTTTTGGCAATTTAGATTTGATCTCCGCGATTGCCTGGTCCACCCGGCTCTGTGTGCGTCCATTTACAATCACGGAAGCGCCTGCTTCCGCCAGACCTTGAGCAATCGCATGGCCGATGCCCGCTGTTGAACCTGTCACGACTGCTGTTTTGCCTTCGAGTTTGATGATCATTCGTTGCTCCCTTGCATAGATCGAAAACAAGATGCCGGCGACACAGTGAAGGATTCAATATGTACTTCACTGGCTCATTCCACAAACATGCAATCTCCATAGGAAAAAAATCTGTACCGCTCCGCTACCGCATGTTCATACGCTTTGAGAATATTTTCCCGTCCCGCAAATGCCGCCACCAGCATGAGCAGCGTTGATTTGGGAAGATGGAAGTTCGTCAGCAGAGCGCTCACCACCTGGAACGCAAATCCCGGATAGATGAAGATATCGGCTTCACCTGTACCGGACGCAATCCGCGCTGCTCCAGTGGCAGACGTACTCTGGCGGGCCGCATATTCCAGTGTGCGCACCGTGGTTGTTCCCACCGCCACCACGCGCCTCTTTTCTTCCCGTGCGCGGTTGATCCTGGCTGCTGCATCCTCAGCAATCGAATACCACTCGCGATGCAGCTTGTGCTCTTCCACCTTCTCCGCATGCACTGGCTGAAAAGTTCCCAGGCCCACGTGCAGTGTGATCTCGGCAATCTCCACTCCACGCTCACATATGCGCGTGAGCAGTTCCGGCGTAAAGTGCAGGCCTGCCGTTGGGGCGGCAATGCTGCCACGGGCGTCCGGACGGGCGTAGACGGTCTGATAGCGTTCGCGGTCTTCCGGGCGGTCTTCGCGCGCAATGTAAGGCGGCAACGGCACGTGGCCTAACCGTTCCACGATGGCAAAAAAATCAGGTACGGCTTTGAACCGCAGCGTACGCTCGCCATATTCGCCGCGGCCAATCACTTCGGCTTCCAGCGTCGCCGCATGTTCGCCAAAGAAAAGCTTCTCGCCCACGCCGATCTTTCTTCCCGGACGCACCAGTGCTTCCCACTCCCATGAGTTTTTCTGGCGGGTCAGCAGCACCTCTATCTGTCCCCGCAGGAAATCATGCGCTGCGGGATTTCTGTCGCTCACCGGCTGGGCGTGCTGGCCGGACCGGCGTCCATAAAGGCGCGCTGGAAAGACACGGCTGTTATTCAGCACCAGCAGGTCATTGGGCCGCAGCAGGGAAGGGAAATCAGAAAACGCGCGGTCTGCCAGTATTCCCCCAGTGCGCGAAACATGCAGCATGCGTGAAGCGCTGCGATCGGGCAGCGCTTCCTGGGCAATTAACTCTTCCGGAAGATGAAAGTCGAAGTCGGAAACGAGCACTCCCCTGAATTATAGTTGGGGCAACGCCGCATTTTTTGAGACGGGTAGGCCAGCGCTTTCTAAGCTGGACAGTAGCGGAACACTCACTTACTCTTCTCCTTTAATTCATTTTTAATTTCCAGAGCGACCTACATTTTCCTGGTTTGACATTTTGTATAAATGTAATTACACTTATACATATTCTTAAAAAGGAAGTTTATGTCAACATCCACAAGGGCCCACATCAATAAAACCCAGTTGAAAGTGGCGGACGAAGTTTGGATTGCAGCAGCACTGCTTCATCGCTCTCATCCAGAGCAGCCAGATTTCACCATTCAGCAAATTGTTGACCGCGCTCAAAAAGAAGGGCTTTGCAAACCGCTGCGGCCCGGAGTTTATGTTCATATTGTGCAGCACTGTGTTGCGAATCGCCCAGCCAATCCCGGTTCGCATCGCATGTTGTTTGAAACCTCAAATGGCAAGCGCCGGCTCTTTCGTAAAGGTGACTCCTATCACCCAGACCGGGAAGGCGGCAAAATCACTCCTGATGTGGAAGACCTTCCCCACGGTTATGACGGTTTATTGAACTGGTACCAC
>DAHUXF010000466.1 GCA_027307295.1 Acidobacteriaceae bacterium | reverse complement strand
TCTGGGCGCCGTTTTCGACGCCGATCGGGGTGAATACCTGATCAACGGTGTCCCGCTCGATCCTAACAAGCTCTACGCTATAGCCACAAGCGACTATGTCAGCGCGGGAGATACGGGATATCCGGACTTGGCTTCCAGTCAAATCCAACCCCGCGTGGTACCATCGGATTTCACTGGAACGTTGAGTACTATCAGCAGCATTGTGTGTCGAGCAGTCGCCAATTCCCCCAACGAGTGTCTGGATAAGATCAGAGCTTATGATTACTTTGATGAAATTCAGATGGCTCCGGTCGATCCGAAGCCTGGCAAAACGCCAGGTGAGCAGCTTTGGATCTGGAGTTTCTTACATCGTCCTCCGCCCGTGCCTGGGACCAAAGGACAAGGGTCACAGCAGGACCGCGTACAGAACAATGTGCAGCAGCGGACTTTATGGGATTTGACTCTAAGCAAGCTCTCTCTTGGCTTAACGCGGGTGGGCCATACTGGAGATGATTTTGACGTCAATACGAACTTCAGTGGCATTACCAGCCCCGGAGTCAATACACTGTCCAGCAACACGATCACAAGCGACTTTCAGGCTCAACTATCGCGGAACTGGAAAAGCGACCAGATTTTTGCAGCTCCCGCCTACACTTACAATGTCCAGTACAAGGGCCAACCCGATGACTTCTCCCAGTTGAACCAGGTTACAGACTTGGGATCGTTCGATCTTGGCTATAGGCATACTCGGGGTGAACGGCGCCCTGAACAATTCGATTTTGCCTTCACTGAGCATTTTGAAACTCCCCTGACTGCGGCATTCAATGCATTCACATTAAGTTCCACTCATAAAGGCGCACATGGTGAAGACATCAAAGACCAGCTTCGCTTTCACATTGACCGCAGCTATACGCTTCTGACACGCCCAGGGCTCCGCTGGAAGCGGCGCGTTAGTTCAGTTGAATTTGGCCCAGAGTGGGGCCATGAATGGAATACCCTGACAGGCATCAACTTCCTGACTGCTGGCACAACCATCTCCTGTCCGGCTACTTCAGCCCAGACCATCGGCCAATGTTTTAAAAGCAATTTAGCTGTCATGAAGCCAAACACGATACCAGCTACAACCCGCAACGGGCAGGACCATACCGGGACGTATTGGAAATTGAATCTGACCGTGCCATTCCATCCCCGGGTTAGTTACGTGCTCACCGATATTGGAGACTGGTTTTTCGTTCGCTATGCCACGGAAACCTCAACTAGCACATTGCTCCGCGACTACTCGCAACATCAATTGAAGTTCACTATCTTTCCCAGTTTCTCCATCGGTCCGGAGTACGATGTTCTGCTCTACCGAAACAAATCGGTCGGTGCGCTCAATGGCCATTTCCTCTTTCAAAACCAGTTGATCATGAAAGCACAATGGAACTTTGACATATTTAATAATCGGGATAAAGGTAGACAGCTGAAATATGCTCCCTCTGCAAGCAAATAAATAGCTGGGCTCTCTGGCTTTTACCGGATAGCCAATTTGCGGTATTTTTCCGCTGCCGCTTCAGACGAGATGTGCGTGTAATACACCTCTTTCAGAAAGTATGGCTTGGCCCGGGTGGCCAGGATGGGCAGGATTTCAATATGCCAGTGATAGTCCTCATCCACGGTTTTCCAATACTGCAAAATATTTGACTTCTGGTAGGTGTTGGGGACCGTATGCAGCACCAGATGAAAGGATTCGGCAATGCTCATCACGCGCTGCAAGGTTCGCCGTATCAGGGTGCTGAGCTCTCCCAGGTGCGCCGCTTTTGATGCGATGGACCGTTCAAAAGACGACTCATGCGGCCGCGGCATGATCCATATCTCATATGGGACGCGCGACGCAAACGGGCATAGCGCAACATAGTTGCCATGGGATTCAACAATCCGCACATTATTGCGGATTTCCTGGCCCAGCGTGTCACAGAATACGCAGCGCTCTTTCTCCATATAATAATCGCGCGACGCCCTGAGCTCATACAGCACGCGCCGAGGCACAAACGTCGTTGCCGTCAGTTCGGAAACAGGATGGTCAAATTCCTGCCCTGCAGGAGCGCCATAGTTCTTGAACAGGGTCACATACTTGAAGCGCAGATCGCCTTTCAGGTCTTGTATGCGTTGTGCCGCCAGCATCAGGAATTGCGAAATCTCCGCGTCCGACGACTGCCACAATTCAATGTCATGCCGGATGCTTTGCACCAGCACCTCATGCGCGCCTACGGTGTTCATGGCATCGTAGATGCCTTCGGCATGGCGGTGCGGTTCGCCCTCAATGCGGTACAACGGTGAAGGATGCACCATGGCCATCACCGGACCGGCGCTGTGATCGCTGGAGTGCAGCGTTGCAATCACCTGGGGCGCATTGGGAGCTCCGGGACAAAACAGGCAGTAGCCTGAGTGCTGTTGGCGCTCCACGTCATCGCCCACAATGACCCAGGAGCGCGTGATCGGGTCTTTACGCAGTTCCATCTATACTCTAGGAAAACAGAGCTATGGGACGAACGTCAACCCAGGGCGGCGTTTTTTTGGACGTTTCATAGCAGTCCCCGCCGCAACGCTGAAGCGGCCAAAGCACGCAACGCTGAGACTCAAATGTGCCAAAAATACACCGGACGAGGCATTCCCCGCCGAGTCCGTCGTTGTTATAGACGGGATGACGTTTCGTAAGAAAGGCATATTACGTTGAGCACAGAATTACAGCGTAATGATTTGGATCGAAACAAAGGACACAAAAAATTTAATGATTACCCTCGCCCTCTTTTGCGCCGATTGCTGACGCAAAAGCCTTTA
>DAHUXF010000465.1 GCA_027307295.1 Acidobacteriaceae bacterium | reverse complement strand
ATCTATAGAAAACAAGCAAACGGGGCTGCGCTGCTCAAGCGCTGCCCCATTGCTGCTTTTGTGGTTGTTTCCAATCGCATAAAGCGAGGCACATGCTGTCGTCCTCCTTTTAAGATAATGCCCGGTTAAAGATAATGCCCGGTCGAATAGCGGTCTGGGGTTGGTGTGCCGTCTGCTATAAGCTGTGGCTGGCGGGTCCCGGCCCTGCTCTGGGCCCTGGTTCCTATTGGACTCAGCAAATTTCCAAAGCCGATCTGAGAAGCCAGGATGTATCCTGCGCTTCTATGTGATCTCTCTCACTGTCTTATAATGGAGTGTTCCTTCATTATTAAGAGGATTCAATTATCAACCATTTAGAATGCGGTCTCCTGGGGTGGCCGCGTCAGGATTTAATCAATGGCGACAACAGTCGATCTCGGTGTTCAGGACCACGCGGTCAAAGCGTTTCCACCAGGCCGTAAGATTAACGATTTCAGCATTCAGGTAGCCACGGTAAACGGTTCAGGGTCACAGTCGGCCAATACCGTGCTGCTGCGCAGTATTTTCCAGATGGGCGTGCCGATTTCGGGGAAGAATCTGTTTCCTTCGAACATCGCCGGGCTGCCCACGTGGTTTACGATCCGCGCTAATAAAGACGGCTACATCGCACGCAAGAAGGAAATCGATTTTCTGGTGGCCATGAACGCCGAAACAGCGCAGGAAGACGTAATGTCACTCGCGCCCGGCGCGGCCTGTGTTTATGACGAGCCGCTGAATCTCTCCGGCCTGCGCACCGACATTACCTTTTATCCGGTCCCGTTTGACAAGCTGGTGGCCCCGGTTTGCCCGGAGGCCAAGCTGCGCCGCCTGGTCAAGAACATGCTCTATGTCGGCGTGGTGGACGCGCTGCTGGGCATCGACATTGCCGAATCAGAAAAAGCCCTGGTGAAACAGTTTGGCAAAAAGAAAAAGGCCGCAGAACTCAACACTGCTGCCATCCGCGCCGGCTATGATTACGCGCTGGCCTCGCTCACCAAGAAAGATCCGCTCTGGGTGGAGCGCATGAATGAAAACCAGGGAAAGATCATTGTCGATGGCAACGCTGCCGCCGCCCTGGGCTGCATGTTTGCCGGCGTCACCGTGGTGACGTGGTATCCCATTACGCCCTCCAGTTCTCTGGTGGAAACGCTGATTGATTACCTCAAAGAATATCGCCTCACCCCGGAAGGCAAAGCGACCTTTGCCGTGGTGCAGGCGGAAGACGAACTGGCTGCGGCAGGAATGGTGCTGGGTGCAGGCTGGGCCGGGGCGCGCGCCCTGACGGCCACGTCCGGCCCCGGCATCTCGCTGATGGCCGAGTTCATTGGCCTGGGTTATTACACGGAACTCCCCGGCGTCTTCTTTGATATTCAGCGCGTTGGCCCCTCCACGGGACTGCCCACGCGCACCATGCAGGGCGATGTGCTGAGCTGCGCGTTTCTCTCCCATGGCGATACCAAGCACATGCTGTTATTGCCATCGTCCGTGGAAGAGTGCTTCAGCATGGCGCTTGAAGCGTTTGATCTGGCCGAGCAGTTCCAGACGCCGGTCTTTGTGCTCTCTGATCTTGATCTAGGCATGAATAACTGGATGGCGCATCCCTTCACGTATCCGGAAAAGCCGATTGCGCGCGGCAAGGTGCTGAATGAAGATGACCTGAAGCGGTTGGGCGGTTTTGCCCGCTATAAAGATGTTGATGGCGATGGCATTCCGTATCGCACACTGCCGGGTACGCCTCATCCGGCGGCGGCGTACTTTACGCGCGGCAGCGGACACAATGAAAAAGCGCAATACAGCGAACGTCCGGACGACTATGTGAACAACATGAACCGGCTGGCGCGCAAGTTTGAAACCGCGCGCAAGTTTGTTCCTGCTCCGGTGAAAGAAGTAAGCGGCACGTCCAAGATCGGCATCATTGCTTACGGCACCACGCACTGGGCGCTGACTGAAGCATGCGACCAGTTGCGCAAGGAATACAACATTCCCACGGATTATCTCCGGCTGCGCGCCTATCCCTTCAACCAGGACGTGCATGAATTTATCAAGAACCATGACCGCATCTATGTTGTGGAGCAGAACCGCGATGCGCAGATGTTCCAGCTGATCAAGCTGGATGCAGCGCCGGACCAGATCATCAAACTGCGCAGTGTTCTCCACTACAACGGATTGCCCATTGACGCGCGCTCCGTGACTGACGCGATTGTTTCCCAGGAGGCCAAGTAATGTCAGCGACTGCCACGCCCACACCTACTCCCAAGACCAACCATATTGGGCTTACCGTGCTTGATTATCGCGGAGGCAAGACCACGCTATGCGCGGGCTGCGGCCACAATGCCATTACGGAGCGCCTGATTGATGCCATGTATGAGATGGGCGTGCAGCCGGAAAACATCGCCAAGCTCTCCGGCATCGGCTGCTCTTCCAAGACGCCGGCCTATTTTGTGAGCCGCGCCCATGGCTTTAACTCCGTGCATGGACGCATGCCGTCCGTCGCCACCGGCGTTGCCCTGGCCAATCAAAAGCTCATGCTCATCGGCATCTCCGGGGACGGTGACACGGCTTCCATCGGCATTGGGCAGTTTGTCCACCTGATGCGGCGGAACCTGCCGATCATTTACATCATTGAAGACAACGGCGTGTATGGCCTGACCAAAGGACAGTTTTCCGCCACAGCGGATCTGGGATCAAAGCTCAAAACCGGCGTGATTAACGACCTTCCGCCCATTGATACCTGCGCGCTGGCCATCCAGCTGGGCGCGACATTTGTAGCGCGTTCCTTCTCCGGCGACAAGAAG
>DAHUXF010000464.1 GCA_027307295.1 Acidobacteriaceae bacterium | reverse complement strand
GAATTCATAGCCCTTGCCTGGCTCCTGCGGTTCGATACGAATCTTGGCGTGGCCGTATTGTCCACGGCCGCCGGTCTGGCGGATGTACTTGCCTTCGGCTTCCGCTTTTTTGCGAATGGTCTCGCGGTAGGCCACTTGCGGCTTGCCAACATTCGCCTCGACCTTGTACTCGCGCATCATGCGATCGACGATGATTTCGAGATGCAGCTCGCCCATGCCCTTAATAATGGTCTGACCTGATTCGTGATCGACCGAGACGCGGAAGGACGGGTCTTCCTGCGCCAGACGATGCAGCGCGACGCCGAGCTTCTCCTGGTCGCCCTTGGTCTTGGGCTCCACGGCCACGGAGATGACCGGAGCAGCAAAGGTGATGGATTCCAGCAGGATCGGCGCTTTTTCCGAACAGATGGTGTCACCCGTGGTGACGTTCTTCAAGCCTACACACGCACAGATGTCGCCGGCATAAATCTCGCTGATCTCTTCGCGCTTGTTGGCGTGCATCTTCAGCAAACGGCCAATGCGCTCAGACTTGCCGCGCGTGGTGTTCAACACGCCGTCACCGGTCTTGAGATGGCCGGAATAAACCCGGACGAAGACCAATTGCCCGACAAACGAGTCCGCCATAATTTTAAAAGCCAGCCCGGAAAAGGCCTCATTGTCTGCCGGTTTGCGCTCCAGATGCTTCTCTGGATGATCAGGATCAGTGCCCTGTGTGGGCGGAATATCCAAGGGCGAAGGCAGGTAGTCCACCACCGCATCCAGCAAGGTCTGTACACCCTTGTTCTTGAAGGCCGTGCCGCAGAGCACTGGGAACAATTTGAGAGCGATCACGCTCTTGCGTAATGAAGCGCGCAGTTCGGCGGCGCTAATCGGTTCGCCTTCCAGAAACTTGTGCAGCAGGTCATCATCGTTCTCCGCGACCGATTCCACTAGCTGCGCATGAAACGCTTCAGCTTTCTTCTTGAGGTCGGCGGGAATTTCTTCTACTTCATACTTGGCGCCCATGGTTTCATCGCGCCAGTAAATGGCCTTCATGTCCACCAGGTCGATGACGCCTTTAAAAGCAGCTTCTTGTCCAATGGGAATTTGAATGGCAACGGGGCGGGCATTGAGGCGTTTGCGGATGGTATCGACGGCATGCTCAAAATCAGCGCCCATCTTGTCCATCTTATTAATGAAGCAAATTCGGGGAACGCCGTACTTATCGGCCTGGCGCCATACGGTCTCCGACTGCGGCTCCACGCCATGCACGGCATCAAACACCGCACAGGCGCCATCCAGCACGCGCAGGGAACGCTCCACTTCAGCCGTGAAATCCACGTGGCCGGGCGTATCAATAATATTGATGCGGATATCGCGCCAGAAACAGGTGGTGGCGGCGGAAGTAATGGTGATGCCGCGCTCCTGCTCCTGCTCCATCCAGTCCATAGTGGCGGTACCTTCATGCACTTCGCCAATACGGTGCGTGATCCCGGTATAAAACAGGATCCGTTCGGTCGTAGTGGTCTTGCCGGCATCAATGTGGGCCATGATGCCGATGTTCCTACAACGTTCTAATGGCACTTGTCGAGGCACGATGAGTTCCTAATCCCTGAAAATCTTTGTTAGATTGCCAAAATTGCCAAGGGCGCAATCGTTTTTGCTTTTCAATTCTGGCAATTACCCGATTCTGGCAGTTGGCAATCGCCCTGATTTCTTACCAGCGATAATGCGCGAACGCCTTATTGGCTTCCGCCATACGGTGAACGTCTTCCTTCTTCTTAATGGCAGCGCCGCGTCCGTTGGCCGCGTCCAGCAATTCATTGGTCAATTTGTCCACCATGCCCTTTTCGCCGCGTTCGCGCGCATAGCTCACGATCCAGCGGATGGCCAGCGAGGTGCGCCGGTCCGGATTTACTTCCACCGGCACCTGATAGTTCGCTCCACCCACGCGCCGGGTCTTCACTTCCAGCAGGGGCTTGGCGTTTTCCACGGCCTTCTTGAACAGCTTGAGGGCTTCATCGCCGCCCTTGGCCTGGAGGTTCTCCATGGACTTGTAGAAAATGCCCTGCGCGGTTGATTTCTTGCCGCCCCACATCATGGTGTTGACGAACTTGGTCACCAGCGTTGAGCTATAGATCGGATCCGCAATCGGATCCCGCTTCGGCACATGTCCTTTTCTTGGCATGGTTTTAAAATCCTCTAAATCTTTTCTTTTCCTTAGCGATTGCCAAAATTGCCATAACTGCCAAAATCGCCGAAATTTGAAAATCTAAAAACTTTCGATCCAACTTCCCGATGGCGATTGCCAAATTCTGGCAATCTATTTCGGTCTTTTGGCCCCATACTTGGAGCGTCCCTGCTTGCGGTTCGCAACGCCTGTGGCATCCAGAGTTCCGCGGACCACGTGATAGCGCACACCGGGCAGGTCCTTTACGCGGCCACCGCGGATCAGCACAATCGAGTGCTCCTGCAGGTTATGGCCGACACCGGGAATATAGGTGGTAACCTCAATTCCATTGGTCAGGCGTACTCGGGCCACTTTGCGCAGGGCCGAATTCGGCTTTTTGGGCGTTTGTGTATAGACGCGGGTACAAACGCCGCGACGCTGCGGTGAAGCCTGCAAGGCCGGGCTGGCCGTTTTGTAATTCGGCGCTTTTCTTCCTTTGCGAACCAACTGATTGAATGTCGGCATAGTTCCTTCGTCCAAAATTCTGCTGGGCAGACACATCGCGGCGCGCACGCACGCTCAGGCCTGCTCCTGATCCCGCATTGCGAGACTGGCTGCTGAAGCGTGCAGCCATGAAATCCGCTCAAACAGCGGAGAATATGAAGTTAC
>DAHUXF010000463.1 GCA_027307295.1 Acidobacteriaceae bacterium | reverse complement strand
CTGAGCGTCCCTGCAATCCGGCAACGTAGCTCGTTTCCTTCAGGATGTATTCCATGTCCGCCGGGCTGGTGCCTACATCTTCCGCGGTAATGTACTTTCCATGAAAACTGTTGACCAGCCGTCCGTGCGCGCGGAATATCTGCTCACGGTCATTCGCCTGCCCGTCACGAAGCACAATGGACTTCCCGCCGCCGCATGGAAGTCCCGCCAAGGCGTTTTTGTACGTCATGCCCCGCGCCAGACGAAGAGCATCAGTAATCGCGTCTTCTTCTGAGGCGTAGCTCCAATTTCGTGTGCCGCCCACTGCCGGCCCCAGGACCGTGTTGTGGACCACTACAATGCCTCGATAACCGGCGTCTTCATCCGTTCCGCACACAACGCGCTCATATCCGGGCACAGTTAGTTCCCTGATCTTCATGCTGGGAGTCCTTTTCAGTGGTCAGGATGGAGTACCTTTGAATTTATCAGATCACTGCCGCCCACGGAAGCATTGTCTTAAGTACAATGCTTTTGCCTATGTCCAAAAACTTTTTCTTCGTGCGTTTCATCCCACTTGGCGCGCTGCTTGTCATTTTTTCATGCTGCTCGTTTTCCCAGCAACTGGCTCCTGAGTTGTATGGCGGCCTGCGCTGGCGGATGATCGGCCCGCATCGTGGTGGACGCACCGTGGCGGTCAGCGGCGTGGAAGGCCAACCCAACGTCTACTATTTTGGAGGCGTAGGCGGAGGCGTCTGGAAAACTGTAAATGCCGGAGTCACCTGGGAGCCAGTCTTTGATGACCAACCTATCTCTTCGATTGGCGCTTTGGCTGTTGCACCGTCCAACGCCAACGTCATCTATGTGGGCACTGGGGAAGCTGATTTTCGTTCCAATCTCACATACGGGAATGGAGTTTACAAATCCACAGACGCAGGCCGTACATGGAAAAACATTGGCCTTGCCGCCACGCGCCATATCAGCCGCATTGCGGTAGACCCGGCAAATCCTGACGTGGTTCTGGTTGCGGCCATGGGCAGCGCTTACGGCCCCAGCCCGGACCGAGGCGTCTTTCGCTCCAGTGATGGAGGCGCTACCTGGCAGAAAGTCCTATATAAAGACGAGGACTCCGGAGCGATTGATGTCACGCTGGACCCCGACCATCCACAAACCGTGTGGGCTGCGCTGCTGCATGATCGTCGCCCGCCCTGGAGCGTCTATCCGCCGGAAACCATCTCCGGCGAAATCTTCAGATCCACCGATGGTGGCATTGCCTGGACGCCGGTAACGGGCGGCGGTTTGCCGGCGGCTCCCTGGGGACGCATTGGCATCAGCGTTGCTCGTGGCAGCCACGGCCAGCGCGTGTACGCTTTGATTGACGCGAAAGATGGCGGCCTATTTAAGTCCGAGGATGGCGGCCAGACCTGGCTGCGCACCGGAACAGACCCGCGAATTCGCGGACGCTTGTGGTATTTCGGAGAAGTCTATATTGATCCCAAAGACCCTGAGACCGTGTATCTGCCCAATGTATCCATCTACCGTTCCCATGATGCAGGAAAAAGTTTTGTTGCCATCAAAGGCGCTCCGGGCGGCGATGACTACCATGCTCTGTGGATCGATCCCAGCAACCCGCAGCGGATGATCTTTGGCAGCGACCAGGGCGCAGGCATCACTGTGGATGGCGGCCGTACATGGAGCAGTTGGTATAACCAGCCCACAGCGCAGTTCTACCACGTAGCCGTGGACCATGAATTTCCTTACCACGTTTACGGCGCGCAGCAGGATAGCGGCAGCGTCTATATCCTCAGCCGTAGTAATGATGGCTCCATTACTTTCCGTGACTGGCATCCTGCCGGCGCGGGAGAGAGCGGCTACATCGCTCCTGATCCATCCGATCCCAATATCATTTATGGCGGCGGCACATACGGTGAGCTTTTCCGCTATGACCGGCGCACCGGCCAGGCGCAAATTATCGCTCCGGACGCCGTCCGCAATTTTGGCGACACGCATCCTGAGCACCGCTTTACCTGGACCTCGCCGCTGGTTTTTTCTCCCCAGGATTCGCATGTTCTTTATTTTGGATCACAGAATGTTTTGCGCAGCACGAACCAGGGCAATAGCTGGGAAAAGATCAGCCCAGACCTGACCGGCGCTGATCTTAAAGTTTCTCAGGAAGGCCCCCTAACCCGGCAGAACGCCAAGGCCCGTGGACTTGGCGTTGTTTACACGATTGCCCCATCTCCTGTGAGCGCTGGGGTGATATGGGCTGGAACGGATACCGGACTGATTCAACTCACACGTGACAATGGCAAGAGCTGGAACAACGTGACTCCTCCGGGCCTCTCCGACTGGAGCAAAATCAGCCTGATTGAAGCTTCACACTTTGACGCGGGCACGGCTTACGCCGCCGTGGACCGCCATGAACTCGACGACATCAATCCTTACATCTACCGCACACATGATTTCGGCAAGACCTGGACGCGGATCAACGCCAACATTCCAGATGGAGCCTATGTCCGTGCTGTCCGGCAAGATCACGTAAAAAAGCAATTGCTGTTCGCCGGGACCGAGCTTGGCGTCTTCTTCTCCACCAATGATGGCGACTCGTGGCAGCCGCTTCGTCTGAATATGCCCGTCACTCCAGTCCACGATCTGGTCATCAAAAACAATGATCTGGTGATCGCAACCCATGGCCGCTCCTTCTGGATTCTTGACGACATCTCGCCACTTCGCCAGCTCGACCATCAAGTTACTGGCTCAGCGTTGCTCTTCACTCCGGCAACAGCCATGCGTATCCGCCCCAACACCAACCATGACACCCCGATCCCCGCGGAAGAGCCAGCGGGCGAAAACCCTCCG
>DAHUXF010000462.1 GCA_027307295.1 Acidobacteriaceae bacterium | reverse complement strand
ATCCATCTTTAGAGTTTCCCTCTCTAGGCCATTCGTGTGCCCGAAGGGTTCTTAAAATGGCCATCACGGTCAAGGTGCAGACCACCCGCTTGCATTCTGTTAAAATCTTTGAGTAATAAGCTTTCCCGTCCAGATTCCCAGGATATTTAAAATCTGCGAAACAGTTACGGGCGAGGAGTGTGCATACCAAAGTGAAGCGCGGCAACACGACGGTGATTATTGGCGCCCAGTGGGGCGACGAAGGCAAAGGCAAGATTGTAGACGTTCTCTCCCACAATTTCTCTATTGTGGCCCGTTATGCCGGTGGGCATAATGCCGGACACACGGTCATAATTCAAGGCAAAAAATTTGTGTTGCAGCTGGTGCCCTGCGGCGTGCTGCGCAGCGGCTGCCGCTCGGTCATCGGCAACGGCGTGGTGCTGGACCCGCTGGCTTTGCTGAAGGAAGTGAAAATGCTGCGCGATGCCGGCGTACACGTGGACGGCAACTTATTTGTCTCCAACCGCGCGCATGTGATCCTGCCCTACCATCGCATGATTGAGATGGGCGCGGAGAACGCTCCGGGGCGCGTGAAGATCGGCACCACCTCGCGCGGGATTGGCCCGGCCTATGAAGACAAGATGGGACGCCGCGGCCTCCGTGTGGCAGATTTGCTGGATTCCAGCCTGCTCAAGTCCACCGTTGAGAACGCCTGCCGCGAGAAGAACATGATCGCGCATGCCCTCTTTAACTCTGAGCCGCTGGATGCCGACAGCATGTATGCCGAATATGCGCGCGCCGCCGAAGAGATTGCCCCGTTCGTTACGGACACAGCTCTGCTGCTCAACCAGGCGCTGGCGGAAGGCGAGTCTGTGATGTTTGAAGGCGCGCAGGCCACTATGCTGGATATTGACCACGGCACATATCCCTTCGTTACCTCGTCCAGTTGCACGGCAGGCGGCGCTGTTACCGGCACCGGCGTTCCGCCAAATGCCATTCAGACCGTAATTGGAGTGACCAAGGCGTATTGCACTCGCGTGGGAGGCGGCCCGTTTCCTAGCGAGGTGGAAGGCACAATCGCAGACCAGTTGCGCGCGCGGGGCAACGAATACGGCGCAGTGACTGGACGCTCCCGCCGCTGCGGCTGGATAGACCTGCCGCTCTTGCGTTACTCGCAGATGATCAACGGCGTGAACTGGTGGGTGGTCACCAAACTGGACGTGCTCGACGTGCTCGACGAAGTGCCGGTCTGCGTGGGCTACAGGATCAATGGCAAGAAGTACGATTCCATTCCCGCGCTGGCCATTGGTTTTGATCGCGTGGAGTGCGTCTATGAGAAGATGCCCGGCTGGAAGACTTCCACCGAAGGCGTGACCAGCTTTGAGCAATTGCCCAAGAAGGCGCAGGAATATCTTCGATTTATTGAACGGGAGAGTGGCGCGAAGGTGGGCATGGTTTCCACCGGGCCGGACCGCGACCAGACCGTGCTGCTGCCGGAGTTTGCTGCCGGGTTCCGGGCTGTTACTGAGAATGCCGCGCCGCAGAAAGGAGCCAGGACAAAATGATTGTTCTGAAAGTTGACATGCTGGTAAAGCCGGGGGCTGAACAGAAGTGCCTGGAGTACATCCGCATTCTGCATGAGCATTCACGCCGGGAGCCGGGCTGCCTGATGTACATCGGCCATCAGTCCACGGAAGACCCGCGCAAGTTTCTGTTTTATGAGCAATACAAGGATGAGGCTGCGCTCCAGGCCCATCGCGATTCGGCCCACTTCAAGCAATATGTCCTCGGCGGCTTGGACGCCATCATGGAGCACCGTAGCAGAGATTTATACCGCGTGGTGGACTAGCGCTATTTCCGGTCGGCCAGCAACCCGCCGGCATTGGCATAGTCTTCGCGCGTGATTTCAATAAAAGTAATCACCACGGCTTCTTTCGCGGCTTTTGCCTCTTCCACCATCGCATCGGTAATCCGCGCAGCCAGCTTGCGCTTCTGTTCAACTGTGCGGCCTTTCAGCATCGTAACTTGAACCAGTGGCATGGAAATCCTCACTTTGTTCGTGATTGCAATTAAAGCAATTCCTGAAATTGGTGCATCTGTCTTCGCCGCAGATAATCCCAGATAACCGCGGATCAAGAGAAGATATTAGCCGCGAATCAACGCGAAAAGCGCGAATCTTACTATCCAGGCAAAGAGACAATCCAACCAAAGACGGTCCAGATGGAACTTTAAAGCATGTTTTCTCCGTGCCTCTGCGCCTCTGTAGTAGAAGTTTGTTTTGGGTTTTCACGCCCTTGCTATCTGGCAATCGGACGAACGTGCAGAAATGGATGATTTTACCGGGTTAGCGCACACTGGCAAATGGACTGCTCCGGGGCGCACAAACGTGGTTGAGATATGCGTCAGCATCACCGCACATGATTTGGCATTTATGGCAACGGATTGGACCTTTGACAAAGGGTCTGGGTTTAGGCACAGGGGGAGTACTTGCCTTGTTTTGACTCATATACCCACATTACTCCTTAAAACGGTGTGCCACAATAAGTCGCACGTCTGGTAAAAAAAACGCCGCCAGACGTGGCGGCGCTGAATGTCTGTAAATCTGCGGTTATTAGTTCGTGGAGGAACGGCTGGCGCCCGGTGTTACCGTGACCGGGCTCTGGAGTTGGAAAGCGACGACCGCTTCCGGCCGCAGGATGATCTGTTGTCCCTTGGTGGCCGCGGAAACGCCGGTTCCGGCGCCCGCTCCTGCAGCTGCGCCAATGGCCGCGCCCTTGCCTCCGCCCGCGATGCCCCCGATGATGGCTCCCAGCGCGGCTCCGCCTCCGATCTTGGTGGCGTTGCTCTTCGTGTGGCTCTTTCCCTCT
>DAHUXF010000461.1 GCA_027307295.1 Acidobacteriaceae bacterium | reverse complement strand
AAGATCAATCTCATTTTCCAGGCGTTTGACCTGAGCAGGATCGGTGGAGTCAAGCACGTGCAGTTCAGGATGGCCCGGAATCTTACCGAAGGTCATCTTCAGCACTTCAGGACACAAACTGGAGCCGCCCATACCCAACAACAACACGTGAGTAAAGCCGCCGGTGGCAGCGGCAGAAGCGATTTCATTTAGCTGTTGCAACTGCGGGATTTCTTCTTCAACCACACGCAGCCAGCCCAGCCACTTGTCTTCGTCATCGCTGGTCCAGAGCGACTTGTCGCCTTGCCACAGCCGCGCTGTTTTCCGATTGGCCTGCCAGTCTTTTAAGGCCGCGTCCACAGCCTGGCGGAGCTGCTGGGGAAGATCGTACTGAAAGTCTTTCACTTCTGGCTCAGGGGTTGCTTTTTTTTTTCGTCTACCGCAGCCAGAAGTTTCTGGAATGCGTCGTCAAAGAGTTTGATGGCATCTTCCAGGAGCTGGTCGGTAATCTTCTCCATGGAAATGCCCACGCGCTCCAGATCAGACATAACATTGTTGGCCGCCGCCAGATCGGCATCCAGAGTGCGGCGCACCAGTCCGTGATCGCGGAAGGCGTCCATGGTTGCGGGTGGAACGGTATTTACTGTGTCCGGGCCGATCAACTCTTCAACGTAAAGGACATCACGATATTTAGGATTCTTGGTGCTGGTGCTGGCCCAGAGCAGGCGTTGCGTTTGCGCACCACGCGCCGCCAGGGCTTTCCAGCGCTCCGCGGCAATCAACTCCTGATAGTAACGGTAAGCCTGCTTGGCATTGGCAATCGCTACCTTGCCGGATAGATCACGCAGAGTTTTTTCTTCATCCGGAGTGGCGCCTGATTTCAAGTGACCGTCAATGGTGGAGTCAACAAGCGTGTCGATGCGGCTGACAAAGAAGCTTGCGACGCTTGCAATGCCGCTGATGTCGATTCCAGCCTTCTGGGCAGCTTCCAGCCCTTCAATATATGCCTGGGCAACGCTGGCATAGGCTTTCTGGGCAAAAAGCAGCGTGATGTTGATATTGATGCCTTCGCTGATAAGTTGCCGTACCGCCGGCACACCCTCAGGCGTGCCGGGGACTTTAATCATGATGTTGGGCCGGGCAACGGCCTTCCAGAGACGGCGCGCTTCTTCAATGGTGCCCGGAGTATTGCGCGCCAGAGTTGGCGAAACTTCCAGGCTCACATAGCCGTCGCGCTTGTTGGTGGCTTTGTAAACGGGAAGCAGAACATCGGCTGCATCCTGAATATCGCGAATGGCGATCCGCTCATAGATATCGCCAGTGCTCATGCCCTGGCCAATGAGTTGTTGCAGGAACCCGGCATAGTCCGGGCTTCCGGTGATGGCCTTTTCAAAAATGGAAGGATTGGAAGTCATGCCGCGAAGCCCATCTCCATCGATCAGGCGGCGCAGCTCTCCGCTGGTGATCAGATCACGCCGGATGTAGTCCAGCCAGACGGACTGTCCGAGTTTCTGCAGTTCTTGCAAGGGGTTCTGGGCTTTCGTGCTGGTCTGCTTCTGAGTTTCCGTGGAAGTAGTAACCGGATTCATGATCTCTTCTCCTTGGTGACAGGATGCAACGCGTACCGTTCTTCTATGCTTAGAATCTTGGCGAGCCGGCGACGATGCCGGTCTTCGCCGGTAAAACGGGCGTTAATAAATGTTACGCATAAGTCCCGGGCCAGCGCCTCACCTATCACGCGCGCACCCAGCACCAGGACATTAATATTGTCATGCTCCACGCCCTGATGCGCGGAGTATCCGTCATGGCACAGTCCAGCGCGGATGCCGGCCATTTTGTTTGCCGCCACGGACGCGCCTACACCGCTTCCGCAGATCAGGATGCCGCGTTCCGATTCACCCCGCAACACGCTCAATCCCACAGCTTCCGCATAATCAGGATAATCCACCGGCTGCTGGCTGTCAGTGCCCACATCTTTGATCTCATGACCGGACTGGCGCAGGGAATCGATCAGAATGCTTTTTAACGCGAAGCCGGCATGGTCGGAACCAATGGTGATCTTCATTTTTTGTTCAACAATTCCCGCGCAGCTGTGAGCACGGCGTCAGCGGTGAAGCCAAACTTTTTCTGTAATTCTTTGAGCGGAGCAGAAGCGCCAAACGTCTTCATGCCAATGACCTTGCCATCGTGTCCTGTGTACTGCGCCCATCCAAATGTAGATGCCTGTTCCACGGCGATGCGGGCCTTGACGTTGGCGGGCAACACGCTTTCACGGTATGGGGCGCTCTGGTTTTCAAAGATCCGCCAGGACGGCATGCTGACCACGCGCACCTTGCGGCCTTCCGCCGTGAGGCTTTCATATACTGACAGACACAAAGAAACCTCGCTGCCGGTGGCCATCAGGATAAGTTCGGGCTTGCCATCCGGGGCGTCGGCCAGCACATAAGCGCCCTTGGCCACTCCCGCCGCAGAAGCGTATTTTGTGCGATCAATGACTGGCAACGGCTGGCGGCTCAGCACCAGAGCAGCAGGCTCATGCTTAAGCTGCATGATGACGCGCCAAGCCTCAGTAACTTCATTGGCGTCCGCCGGACGCAGATCAATAAAGCCAGGCAGGGCGCGGAGAGATGCCAGTTGTTCCACAGGTTGATGCGTCGGCCCATCCTCACCAACTCCGATGGAATCATGCGTAAAGATATAGATGACGGGAATCTCCATGATGGCAGCCAGACGCATGGGCGGGCGAGAATAGTCGCTGAAGATCAGAAATCCGGAGCCAAAAGCTCTGAGCTTAGCCAGTGCTATCCCGTTCAGGATTGCTCCCATCGCGTGCTCGCGAACTCCAAAGTGAATATTTCTTCCTCCGAAGGAATCGC
>DAHUXF010000460.1 GCA_027307295.1 Acidobacteriaceae bacterium | reverse complement strand
CTGTCCAAACGAGGCATACAACGCAGCATCCACCTGAGCCGCAGAAATCCCCAGCCGTGAAGCGGTGTCGCGGTCTACCACCACCTCCGCCGCCAGGCCTTTGTCCTGCTGGTCACTGTTGGCATCGCGCAGGTCCGGCAGCGTGCGAAACTTTGCCAGAATCCGGGGAGCCCAGTAGTTAAGCTCCTGCAGATCTTCTGACTGAATCGTGTATTGGAACTGAGCATTGGCAAAGCGTCCGCCGATGTTCAAGTCCTGCGTGGCGGTCAGGAACAAAGTCGCTCCAGGAACCACGGATAGCTTTCCGCGCAACCGGTTGATGATCTCATCGGCAGTGGCTTTGCGCTCGTTGGGCGGCTTCAGCACCACGAACATGCGTCCGGTGTTGGAACTGCCCTGGCCGCCGGCAAAGCCCACGGCATTGTTGACTCCCGGATCTTTCATCACAATGGAGACAAACTGCTGCATCTTATCGCGCAGGGCCGGGAAAGAGATATCCTGTTCCGCCTGGATGGACCCGCCAAGACGCCCTGTATCCTGTTGGGGGAAGAAACCCTTGGGAGCAATGATGTACAGGTAAATGCTCAGGCAGGCCGTAAGAATCGTTACGGCAAGCGTAAGCCCCTGATGGCGCAACACCCATCCCAGGCTGCCGCGATATATCTTCAACATCCCGTCAAATGCGCGTTCGCTCGTCAGGTAGATGCGGCCATGCTTTCTCTCACTCTGGGGCCGCAGAAACTTTGCGCACAGCATCGGTGTTACCGTGAGTGAGACCAGCAAGGACACGGCAATGGCTGTGCTCAGCACAACGGCAAACTCGCGGAACAGCCGGCCCACGATTCCCTGCATCAGCAGGATGGGAATAAACACGGCAACCAGTGACGTGCTCATGGAGAGCACTGTAAAGCCGATTTCCCGCGCGCCGCGAAACGCCGCCTGCACCGGCCCCATGCCCTGCTCCAGATAGCGCGTAATGTCTTCAATGACCACAATTGCGTCGTCCACCACAAAGCCGGTGGAGATGGCCAGCGCCATCAGCGAGAGGTTGTCTACGCTGTAGTCCAGCAGATACATCACGCCGAAGGTGCCGATCAAAGACAGCGGTACGGCCACGCTGGGAATGAACGTCGCGCACAGGTTCCGCAAAAACAGGAACACTACAAAGACGACCAGGACAATGGAAATCACCAAGGTGATCTGGATATCAGCCACCGAAGCGCGGATCGTGGTGGTGCGGTCCAGGGCAACTTCAAGCTTGATGGAGGCCGGAATGGAAGCCTGCAGCTCCGGAAGGAGGGCTTTAACGCGGTCCACAGCTTGAATAATGTTAGCGCCGGGCTGGCGAAAAATGATCATCAGCACTGCGGGCTTGCCATTGGCCACGCCGGTGTTGCGTATATCTTCCACCGCGTCCTGCACGGTGGCCACATCCTGCAGGCGCACAACGCTTTTGCCATCCGTGCTTTTGGCGACAATGATGTTCTTATAATCGTCCGCCTTAAACAGCTGATCATTGGCGGTGATCTGCCAGGAGTTTGCGCCGTTGGAAAACTCGCCTTTGGGCCGGTTTGCGTTGGCCACGCCCAGCGCAGCACGCACCTGCTCCACGCCTACGCCCAGTTTGTTCAGCAGAGTAGGATTCACCTCGGCGCGGACGGCAGGCTTTGCGCCTCCACCCACAAAGACCTGTCCAATGCCCGGGACCTGTGAGAGCTTCTGCGCCAGCACGGAATCTGCCACGTCATACATGCGGGGCTTGGTGATGGTGTCAGACGTGAGCGAAAGAATCATGATCGGCGCATCTGCCGGATTCACCTTGCGCCAGTTAGGGCGGGTCGGCAGGTTCTGCGGCAACTGCCCCAGCGCAGCGTTAATAGACGCCTGCACGTCGCGCGCGGCAGCGTCAATGTTGCGGCTCAGATCGAATTGCAGCGTAATGCTGGTGGAGCCAAGCTGGCTCGTTGAAGTCATCTGGTTGACTCCGGCAATGCGCCCGAACTGGCGCTCCAGCGGCGTCGCCACGGACGATGCCATGGTCTCCGGGCTGGCTCCGGGAAGCCCTGCGTTCACGTTAATGACGGGGTATTCAACCTGCGGGATCGGCGCAACCGGCAGCCGCGTATAGGCCAGTATGCCAGCCATCAACACGCCCAGCATCAGCAGCGAGGTGGCTACCGGCCGGCGGATAAATGGAGCCGAAATATTCATGGATCAGTCCGCAACCGCCGGCTCTTTCTCCGGCGTGATTTCATTGCCAATCTGGAAGCGCTCCAGCTTGCGCGCCAGCTTATCAAACCATATATAGATCACGGGCGTGGTGTAGAGAGTAAAGAGCTGGCTCAACAACAGTCCGCCAATAATGGTAATGCCCAGCGGATGCCGCAGCTCAGAGCCGGTGCCACGCCCAAACGCCAGCGGAACAGCACCCATGAGCGCGGCCATGGTGGTCATCATGATGGGGCGAAAGCGGAGCAGGCAGGCTTCGTAGATGGCTTCGTGCGGCGGCTTTCCCTGGGTGCGCTCCGCCTCCAGGGCAAAGTCGATCATCATGATCGCGTTCTTTTTGACGATGCCGATCAGCAAGATGATGCCGATGAGCGCGATTACGTTCAGGTCCATGTGGTACCAGAGCAACGCCAACAGCGCGCCTACGCCGGCGGAAGGGAGCGTCGAGAGGATCGTGATCGGGTGAATGTAGCTCTCATAGAGCACACCCAGCACGATATAGACCGTCACCAGGGCGGCAAGAATCAGGTAGGGCTCGGAAGAAAGTGAGTTTTGGAAGGCGGCGGCCGTTCCTTGAAAACTGGTATGAATGCTGGGGGGCAGGTTGATGTCGTGTTCTGCCTGATTAAT
>DAHUXF010000045.1 GCA_027307295.1 Acidobacteriaceae bacterium | reverse complement strand
GATCACAAATTGCACCCCTGGCACTGGCAATTACTTCAATAAGATGCATGCGGGAGCGGAAAGTTTCTTTAACCGCTGCCATGCAGAAATTTTTAACAAATTCCTTATCTCGTCACGCTAAATTAAATGCTTGTGCAGGCAGGCTTTAGCGTAAGAAATGCCGGATTCGGCAAGCTTCCGCCTAGTGATATCTTGAAGCTTGTGACTTCCCCGCAAAAAATCATTTTCCATGTGGACATGGATGCTTTTTTTGTCTCCGTGGAAGAGCTTTTGAACCCGTCATTGAAGGGTAAAGCCGTGGTTGTGGGCGGGCAGCGTGGCGAACGCGGAGTGGTTTCAGCCGCGTCCTATGAAGCGCGAAAGTTCGGCGTACACTCCGCCATGCCCTTGCGGACTGCGGCCAAACACTGTCCGCACGCCATTTTTCTTAACGGCCATCCGGAACTCTATGGTGAATATTCGCAGAAAACGCGCGAGGTGCTGCACGATTTTTCGCCGGCATTGGAGATGGCGTCGATTGATGAAGCCTATCTTGACATGACCGGTACGGAGCGGCTGCACGGGCCTCCGCTGATGTCGGCCCATAAGCTGCATCAGCAGGTCAAAGAGCGGACGGGATTGAACTGTTCTATCGGGATCGGCAGCTCCCGCCTGATGGCCAAGATCTGCTCGGACAAAGCCAAGCCCAACGGAATCCTGTATGTGCTGCGCGGCCAGGAGCAGAGTTTTCTGGCTCCCCTGGATGTGGGAAAAATCCCCGGTGTGGGGAAAGTCACAAAAGCGCAGCTAAACCAGATTGGCATTGTTTATATTGGCGACCTGTTGCGCGTGGACCAGCGCGTTCTTGAAGACAACTTCGGGAAATGGGGTGTGGCATTGGCGGGTAAAGCTCGCGGTGAAGATGCAGGCGCCTGGTTTGCCGGAGAGGTTGGCGACGAGTGGCAGGCCAAATCGATCAGCCATGAGCACACATTCAATGAGGACACGGCAAACCAGGACAAGCTGGAGTCCACATTAAGCCATCTTGCGGAAAAGGTAGGCCGCAGGCTGCGAGAGCAGGATTTTTTTGCGCGAACGATCCAGCTGAAGCTTCGTTATTCAGATTTCACTACCATCACGCGGGCCCAGTCTCTGGGCCAGCCCACCCAGATGGACAGTGAGATTTTTACAACTTCCCGCAAACTATTTCAGGACAACTGGGAGGCCCGGCGCGCCATAAGACTCTTGGGGATACAAGCCTCAAACTTTCAGGAACATCCAGGGCAAATGGACCTGTTGGAGGGAGACAAACGCCAAAAATGGGCCCGCGCGCTCTCCGCTTCGGACCGTCTTCGGGACAAATATGGCGACTCCGCCGTCTTTCTTGCGCGGACCATGGGCGGTACTTTCCGGGAGAGGGTGCATGAGAACCCTCCTGAAAAGCCAACGAAGAAAAATCAAAACAGGAAAAAATAGCTACGCATCGATCATCGGAAACCCAATATGGGTCGTACTAAGTGAAAATAAAAGTCCTACCTTAGAGGCAATTAATGGTATTTTGTCCCCACTGCTCCGGTAGATATTCGATTTTTATTTAACTGTTATTGAGAATTTAGGCCCTCGGCGCGATGGGGAACCCCCTCCCTCTGTTTGTGCGCGCCGGTAGAAGATGTTTCTGGATTATGCATGACACCTCATTTTGAAGAAATTCTTGTCTTCTGGATAATGAGCATCGTAGTGTCGCTTTTTGCCTGGATCTACGCTCGTGACCGGCAAAAGAAAATTGGCTTGTGGATGCTGGGTTGGGTTGCCATCTTCATTCACTTTGCTGCCCCGGTGGTGGATGCCTGGATTCCCCGGTTCGGCCCCTTCACAGACTGGATCCAGGTATTTACTCTGATTGTGGCTGGCTCCTGTTTTCTGCTGTCGGTCTCAGAAGTGTTTGCAGACCAGCGCCGGCGCATCGCTTTTGGATTATTAGTCTCACTGGCGTCTGTCAGCTACCTTACCGCCCTGTCCCTTGGATTCCATGGCAGATGGTTTTATGCCGGGTTGCTGCTGCTCAGCAATGGTTATGGAATGGTGCAGGCGGTCCGTTACTACGGTTTGCGCGACCCACACCTTTATGCTGTTGGTCTGATCCTGCCCTACGGGGCGTGGGTCTTCCAGCGCACTCTTCAGGGTACTCTCGATCATGGCCTGGACTTTTATCTTTTTAGTTTCTTCTATCTCACTGGGCTGGTTTATCGAAGGCATTTCCGCCGCTTCAGCCCGGGAGTAATCTTCACTTCAGCCTCTTTTGTTCTGTGGGGTGCTGTGTTTCCTGTGGCCACCCTGATGGAAGCCTTGCATAAAGGTCCCGGCCCGGAAAGTTTTTTCTGGGACTTGCCCAAATTTTTTGTCGCCTTCGGCATGATCCTTACGCTCTTTGAAAACCAGACAGAAGTGGCCACCGTTGCAGCGCGCCAGTTCCAGGTGCTTTTTGAAAACAATCTGGCTGCTGTTTATGTAGCCACGCTGGAAGGACGGCTGTTAGATTGCAATAGCGCTTTCCTGCGCATGTATGGGTTGGCCTCCAAAGCCGAAGCGCTGGCGCAGCCCACCCGCTACCTGCACTCTTCGCCTTCCGGGCCGAATGGATTTCTGGAACAGTTGCACCTTCACGGCCAGGTGCTGAATTACGAATGCACGCACCAGCGCAAAGACGGTTCGACTTTCTGGGTGCTGGAGCGCGCCACCATCGTCACTGATGCTGAGGACAAGTCTTTCATCGAAGGTACGGCAATTGATATCACAGAGCGCAAGCAGAGTGAGATTGCATTAAAGGAGTCCGAAGAAAGATTTGCCACCATCTTCCGGCAGAGTCCTATCGCCTGCGGCATTCTTTCCATGGAAGGGGTTTTCCTCAATGTGAATGACACTTTTTTACGCTTGCTTGCGCTGCCGGCTGAAAAAGTGATCGGTAAGACCAGTGTTGAGTTAGGTTTCTGGAAAGCCCACGAGCGCGCAGATTATTTTCGCAAGCTTAATGCGGAAGGTTCCATCCAGAATCTGGAACTCAACTTCAAGGATGCCGCCGGCAACCAACACGTTGGTCTGTACTTTGCCACGCTGGTGCGCATTGGTGAAAAGGACTGTATCTTAGGCATGCTGCTGGACCAGACGGAAGAACGCGAGCTGGAAGCAAAATTCCTGCAGGCGCAGAAAATGGAATCTCTGGGCCGCATGGCCGGAGGCGTGGCCCATGATTTCAACAATATGCTTGGCGTGATTGGCGGGTACGCGGAGCTGCTGGAAGTCAAGTTGGAGGCCAAGGACAACCTGCGCCGCTACTGCACCAAGATCATTGATACCACGCAGCGGGCCAGCGGGCTTACGCGCCAACTTCTCACCTTCAGCCGTAAGGAGATTGTGCGGCCCATGCCGCTGCAAACCCGGGAGGCCTTGTTGGAGCTTTCAACCATTCTCCCCCGGTTGATTGGTGAGGACATCGAGTTGGCCGTCAACCTGGGTGCGAACGGCACCGTGGTCATCGACAAGACCCATTTAGAGCAGATCGTATTCAATATCGTGATCAACGCGCGGGATGCAATGCCGGGAGGCGGTCGGCTCTACATTGAAACCGAAGATGTCCTGCGTCCGGTGCTCACGTCTAGCGGAAGTGTGACAATTGGGCAATATGTTGCTATCCGTATCCGTGATACAGGCGTCGGCATGAGCGAAGAGACGCGGCTGCATGCCTTTGAACCCTTCTACACCACCAAAGAAGTGGGCCGGGGGACAGGCCTGGGGCTGGCGACGGTTTATGGCATTGTGCAACAGTGCACAGGCGAGATCAGCATTGAGTCCGCCCGCCGCAAGGGTACACAGGTCACGATTCTGCTGCCGGTGGTAGGCAAAGAGGAAACTGCCGCTCTTGAACTCTCTACCCAGACGATCAAAAGGGGCCAGGGCAACATTCTCCTGGTAGAGGATGAGGCGGAGCTGCGCAACGTGAATGCGGAATTCCTCACCTCTATGGGATATGTTGTTCTATGCGCGGGCAGCGGCCCTGAAGCGTTAAATCTCGTTGCCACCGCCGGTCCGCTCGATCTGGTGATCACTGATGTGGTGATGCCGAAAATGAGCGGGCGCGCTTTTGCTGAACGGATGCTCCAACTCCGCCCGGGGATCAAGCTGCTCTACATCAGCGGCTACGCGGACGACGTTCTTTCACACAACGGCATTTCTATGCAGGGCGCTCTATACCTGCAGAAACCATACACCTTCAATGAATTAGCCAGTAAGATACAAACTCTTCTTACGGTGCCTGCCCGCACCTGAGCCGCTGCTGGTGCCGTTCGGGATTTGTCCAGCGGGCAGACCATGCATGAATCCAGCCGTTAGACCCGGTTTTCCACTAATTCCGGTTCTGCAACTTCAGGCTTGGATTTCATCGGCAGCCATCCGCGCACAAGAATGTACAGCACAGGGATGATAAAGAGATTCAGAAAGGTGGAAACGATCATTCCTCCAAAAACCGTTGTGCCCACGGAATGTCTGCCGGCGGCTCCCGCTCCGCTGGCAAAAACCAGCGGCAAGACGCCCAGGATGAACGCAATGGAGGTCATCAGAATCGGCCGCAGGCGCAGCCGCGCCGCTTCAACGGACGATTCCACCAGGCCCAGGCCGCGATGTTGAAGTTGCTCCGCGAATTCCACAATCAGAATGGCATTTTTACTGGCCAGGCCAATCAACATCACCAGGCCAATCTGGCAATACACGTCATTTTGCAGACCGCGCGCCGCCTGTGCCAGCAATGCTCCCAGTACGGCCATGGGCACGGCCAACAAGATGATGAAAGGAAGCACAAAGCTTTCATACTGGGCGGAAAGCGTTAGATAGACCACCAGCAACCCCAGCCCGAACAGCAGCACGGATTGAGAGCCGGACTGTAACTCTTCCAGGGAGATGCCGGTCCATTCAAACGCGTACCCCTGATGCAATACCTCGCGCGAGACTTCTTCCATGGCCTGGATGGCCTGGCCGGAGCTGTAGCCGGGCGCGGCGCTGCCATCGATTTCAACGCTCCGGAACAGGTTGTAATGGTTGATGACGCTGGCGTTTGTGCCTTCCCGGATTTTTACCAGGTTGTCCAGGGAGATCATCCGGCCATCGTCAGAGCGCACATAAAACTGCCGCAGGTCGCGCGGTTGCGAACGGTACTGCTGGTCTGCCTGCACCATCACGCGATAAGAGCGGTTATTGAACTCAAAATCATTGACATACTGCGAGCCCATATAGATCTGCAGAGCGGAGGTGATCTGCGAGAAGGGGACGTTCAGGCTCTTGGCTTTTTCACGGTCAATATCCACCACAAACTGTGGATCGCGCGCCGTGAACGTGCTGAACAACGGATGCACCAGCTCAGGCCGCGTGTTGGCCTTGGCGATGATCTGGTGCAAAACACCTTCCAGTTCATCCAGGCTGCCGCCGCTGGTCTGCTGCAGTTCATAGGCAAAGCCGCCAAACGTTCCCAGACCTTGAATGGGCGGAGGAGCGAACGGGATGACCACTGCTTCGTTGATGCTCATCAACTGTCCGCGAATCGTGTTGAGCACGCCTGCTGCGCTGTGTTCGCGGCCCGCGCGCTCGCCAATGTCTTTCAGGCTGGCAAAGATGATTCCCTGGTTCGAAGCGCTTCCGGCAAAGCTGAAGCCGGGAACGGAAAACACGCCTTGCACATCATGATTGGCGCTTACCATGGCCGCTGCCCGGTCCATGACCTTGCTGGTGTACTGCAATGAGGCCCCCGGCGGAGCCTGCACCACCACAAAGAAATATCCCTGGTCTTCCTGCGGGACAAAGCTGGTGGGAACACGCTGATAGACAAAGTAGGTAGAGGCCAGCCCGATCAGGAACACCGCCACTACCGCCGCTCGCCAGTTGGTCAGGCGGTGCAGCAACCCCTGGTAACCGGAAGTGCCGGTGCGGATGATGGAATTGATGCCGGCAAAGAAACGGTTCAGCGGACGCTCACGATGCCGCAACAGCAGCCCTGCCAGCGCCGGAGAAAGCGTCAACGCATTGAAGGCGGAAATGGCAATGGAAAACGCAATCGTGAGCGCAAACTGCTGATAGAGCCGGCCTGTGCTGCCGGGAAACAATGACACCGGAACAAACACTGCAATCAGCACCAATGAGGTCGCCACCACAGCGCCCGTGACTTCGCGCATGCCGATCCGCGTGGCCTCGCGGGGATCGCGCACTCCCTCTTCGATATGGCGTTCCACGTTTTCAATGACCACAATGGCGTCATCGACCACGAGTCCTGTGGCCAGCGTAATCCCGAACAGGGTGAGCGTGTTGATGGAGAAGCCAAATAACTTGGCAAAGATAAACGTACCCACCAGGGAAACGGGGATGGTAATGGCCGGGATAATGGTGCTCCGCCAGCCTTGAAGAAAAAGAAAAATCACGATAATGACGATGACAATGGCTTCCGCCAGCGTCTTTAATACTTCATTAATCGATTCGCCGACGGCCCGCGTGGTATCAAACGCGACCTGGTATTTCAATCCGGAAGGAAAGCGCTGCGCCAGTTTTTCTATCTCAACCTGAACATCATGCCGCACCTGAAGAGCATTGGCGTTGGAAAGTTGCATCACGCCCAGACCCATGGCGTCCACGCCGTTGTAGCGCAGCTGGCCGTTATAACTCTCTGCGCCCAGTTCGGCCCGACCAACGTCACGCAGCTCCACCAGAGACCCGTCTTTGGAGCGCTTCACCACAATGCGCTCAAACTCTTTGGGATCGCTCAAGCGCCCGGCGGCACGCACGCTGATCTGGTAGGCCTGGTTTGGAGACGCAGGCTGCGCGCCTACTTGTCCTGCCGCCACTTGCACGTTCTGTTCCCGCAGTGCATTGGTTACGTCAGAAGCGGTCAGGCTCCGTGCCGCCAGGCGCAGAGGATCAAGCCACAGGCGCATGGAATACTTGCGTTCGCCAAAGATAATTACGTTCCCCACGCCCTTGACGCGCTTGATGGCGTCGCGGACGTACAGATCGAGATAGTTGCTGATGAACAGGTTGTCATACTGATGGTTGTCAGAGTAAAAGCCGTAGGCAACGACAAATGAGCCGGTATTCTTGCCGATGCTGACTCCGGTGGTCTGCACCTCAATGGGCAGGCGGCCCAAAGCGCTGGACGCGCGGTTCTGCACATCCACCGCCGCAACGTCCAGATTGCGGTCCAGGTCAAAGGTGGCGCTGATGGAGCTTGTGCCGTCATTGCCGCTGGTGGAGCTCATGTAGCGCATGCCTTCCGCGCCATTGATGGCCTGTTCCAGCAGCGTGGTCACGCTGGTCTCCACCGCCTGTGAGTTCGCGCCGGTATAGAAAGAGCTGACGCTTACCGTGGGAGGCGTAAGGTTTGGATATTGTGCCACCGGCAGAGTCGGGATGGAAACTGCGCCCGCCAGAACAATGAGCAGCGAGCATACCGTGGCAAATACGGGCCTGCGGATAAAAAAATTGACCATGAAAAGTCTCTCGCCTGGGTTGCCCGCGGACGGGCCGGACTTACTCTGGTCAGGCATTCCGTCCGCGTTAAACTACGGCAGGTTTGTGTTTATGATTGCGGAACTACCGGCATGCCGTCTGCCAGCATTTGTACGTTAGTCACAATGATTTTGTCGCCGGCCTTAATGCCATCCAGCACCACATAATCATTGCCCACCACGTCTCCCACTTCAATCACATGCTGCCGCGCCACCGTCTGCTGTCCCTCGCCTTCCGCCACAAACGCAAAGATTTTTCCGCTCAGGCGGGAGACTGAGGTGATTGGAATCACCGTGGCTTTGCGCTCTGACCAGACCACGCGGGCGTGTACCTGCTGGGCGTTACGGAACTTCCTGTCCTGGTTTGCGACTTGCGTCTTTACCAGCAACGTCTGTGAGTCTGTATCCACATGCGGTGAGATAAAAGAGATCCGGCTGCGCACCAGTGTCACGCCCTGGTCATCCACCAGGTCAACGGGCATTCCAATGTGCATAGCGGAAGATTTTTCCGCAGGCACGTTGATGTAAGCTTCCAGCGGGCCGCCCTGGTCCAATGTGCTGAGGATGGTCTGGTTTGTAACATGGTCGCCAATGTGGACCGGGATATCTCCTACCACGCCCGGTGCAGGCGCTCGAACTGTGTAATAGTGCAGTTGCACCTGTTGCTCGCGAATGGAAGCCTGCATGGCCTCTGCATCCGCACGAGCGGCATCGTAAACGCTCTGGGCCTGGTCTAAGTCGGCTTTGGGGCTTACGCCGGCTGCAAAAAGCTTGCGTTTACGCTCCAGATCAGTGGTGGCCTGTTGCAGAACGGCCTGCTTGGACTTCAGCGCAGCCTCCTGGTTCATGACCGTAGCCTGCTGCTTTCGCGGATCGATTTCCAGCATCGGCGTACCCGCTTCTACCCGCTGGCCGGAGCTGACAAAGATCCTGGTAATGTCGCCTTCCACCAGCGGTTGCAGCGTTGGCGCGCTGCGTGAGCGCAGCGTTCCCAGATAATCCGTGGAGATCGGCACCACCTGCGATTGCGCTGTTATGACCTTTACCGGAAAGGCCTGGGGGCCTGAGGCTGCGCCAACTTTGGCCCCGCTTGTGCAACCCACACAAAACAATGCAATGATGCTGGTTACGACGACAGATAAGATTGCTTTTCTGGTTCCCATAAACCTTCTCATTATCTATGGTTTTGATTAACCCGGCAGCGTTCTCGATTCTTATTTAGACGGTCCGTGGCCGCTGCGGTATGCGTCCTAAACCCAGGATTTAATCCATTTTCAAGCTTTAACAATGCGTAATGTCAACACTTCTCGATTTTGATCAGAAGGTCTGGCTGGCACGGAAGATCAAGTTGGAGCGAGGGTTGACGGACTAAGAATCACAACTACAAACCACAACGGCCATTCATACTGCGTTCTGTAACTATATGGGGTTTATATTAAGCGAACATGAGGCGAAGTGTCAAATTGGCTGTTTCCCTTTGGGGTTCCTTGCGCAAAATACCTTATAGACCCTGGTTCACATTGTGAGATATGAGTACTCCCGAGTTCCCTTTGTAATGCCCGGCCCCGCCGACAGTGACTGAAGTACCGTTCCCCCAACAAGCTTTCCCCTTTACACTTTTGTCATCACCAAAGGCCAGTGTACACAAGGCCAGTAAAGACATTAGTTCAGGCCGTGAGTGCATGTGTACTCAAGTGCAAGGCGGTTGATAGCAACCGAACACTGGATAGATGGATGAAACCGCAAAATACAGGATGAAAACGTACTGCAATATCGGTTGGAAGAACGCACTGCTCCTGCTGGGCGCAGCTCTGTGCTTGATTGCCACAAGCGCCAGTGCGCAAACCAGCGCTGGACAGCTTACGATCACGATGAATGTTCAATCTTCCATCAGCCTGATATTCCAGAACAATCCTGCCGTGGGTACGCCCGGCTTCTGTCCCTTGACCAACTCTGGAACAAATAATGTGGGCCTGGACCTGGGAACAGCGTCCTTTCCGGGCAATTTTCATACTTCCCCGTGCGTGAATTACCAGCATGTGGGCGGAGCCCTTTACGAAGTAAGCAGCGCTTTTGATGTTGTTGTAAGCAAGGCGAACTCCAGCAGCCCGAACTACCGTCTGGCGGCGGAGATTTCCACTGCGCCTCCGGCCAACGTGACTTGGCTGATCAACAACGTGGCGTTAAGCAATACCGCTTTCACCACCCTGGATGCCACGGACAATTACTCGGGGGCGGTAACCAAGACATTGCAGGTGCAGGTAAAAAACAACGTCCCGGCCCAGGTGCTGCTGGAGACGATTACTTTTCTGGCGACGGCGAATTGACTAGGTGCAAAAGATGTTGAACAAACGCAAATCGATTCGGAACCTGGCCCTGGCGGTCCTGCTCACAAGCGCGTCTGCCCTGGCGCAGACCACGGCATCGGGCGTGATTAATGCCACATTGGTCAATAAGAACGGCATCTCGTTACAGTTTGATACGGATGCATCGGGCGTAACGCTGGGAGCGTCCGGAACCGCCGCCGCGAGTGTGAATTTTGGAGTGATTTCGGCCTTCGGTCCGCTTGCCGGGGGCGTTACCCGCCCAGTTGTTACGGCAGCGAACTTCACTGTGCGCACCATTTTTGATGTGCAGGTCATTCAGGGTGGTCTTACCAGCACCAGTTACACGCTGACTGCCAATCTGGCCGCTGCCGCACCTACAGGATTCGCTTATAAGGTGGATACAGTAACCCTGACCACCGCCGCGCAGACCATTCAGACCACGGGAACCTATAACACAGACGTGGCGCACAACCTGGATCTGGTTGTCTCCACCGCAGCTCCGGGCGCAGGCGGTCCGGCTACCGGTACGCCGATTACGGCCACGATCAATTTTACGGCCACAGCCAATTAAGTTTCGGGGAGCATGAGTTTACGAAGTAAGAAATTTTAAACATATACGAGGGAGAGGAACACAAATGAAAAAATTAGCGATCGTTACCGTCTTTGCGGCACTGATGATGATCTCATCAGCGGCCTTCGCTCAAACAGCAAACGGCACACTCACCGTCACTGCCACCGTGACCGGATCCATCCAGTTGGTTTTCAACTCTGATGCTTCCGGCGTCGCTTTGGCCTCCGGCGCAGGCACCAATACCGCTACATTGGCGTTCGGTCCAGTCTCAGCATTTGGCGCGGTTGCAGCTGGCATCGTCCGCTCAACCACGGCCACTACCTTTACCGTCAGCTCGGCGGTAGACGTGCTGGTTTCAAAAACCAACTCTGCCAGCGCCAATTACACTTTGAAGGCGCAGTTGGGTGCAGCGGATGCAGTCAATAACTGGACCGTCGGCGGCGTTGCTGTCACCAATGCAGCCCAGTCCACAGTGACCGCCACGGGTACGTATGCTGCGAACAGCAACTTCCCCGTGGCGATTACGGTTCCTTTCACCACAGCCAGTGGAACCGTAATCAACAACACGATTAATTACACAGCGACGGCCAATTAGCTGTTTAATAAGAGTGGCCGTGGCTTCACGTTAATGGACGCCCTTGTGGAGTCAGAGCCCGGCGGAGGTATGAGATCAGCCTGCGTTTTGTCCTGCCATTACTGTTGTTTGGTTCCTCCCTCGTGACAGATGGGTGGGCGCAACGCAAGAGCTCGGGCAAGAACACCTCCACTGCGATTGTCTCCATGAAGTCGCAGACGCAAGGGACCATTGCGGTCAACTTTGTCAGCGCCCCGGATGGAGCCGCCCTGATCGGCGGTTCCTCCGGCCAGCGCAATCTGGACCTGGGACCTGTTTCAAACTTCGGCGGTTCGCGCGCCGCGAACGTCCAGGTGCAGAAGTTCGCAGGACATTTTGTTGTATCCACACGGTTCGGCATGAGCATTCAATCCGGACCGCAGAACGCAACCACGGCAACCATTCTGGCTGCGCTTGCTGTACCCGATCCCGCGTTTATCTTCCGTCTTGACGGAATCACGCTGGCCACGGCGCCCCAGCTGCTGCAAAGCCAGGCACGTATAGGAACCACCATTATCCACCGTCTGGAAATTGAGGTCCCTGCCTCCCTGACGGAAAAGAGTTCTCAACTGAACAATGCGATCATCTTTCAAATTATTCCGAATTGATATGGCACAGGCCGTCTTGTCTGTGTGTGTTTACGCTTTGCTGCTGGCTGGTCTTTTGTCTGATCTTAACTTACATGCGCAACCAGTCCGGCCGGCGCCCGCGGCCCCACAGACTCCGGCCAGCGGCCTTACAACGCCACCGCTGGCGGAAGGGGCCAAGCCTTCCATCTCTTTGAGTCCTGCGGTCGTCATGGCCAAAGGCTCTTTCGGCCAGGGACTTACCCAGACGCTCACGCTCACCAACCAGACAGCGCGTGATTTCGCTTTTGAGATGGTGGCCGAAGATGTGTTCATCAAAGACGGCAAACGCATTTACGTCCCCGCAGGT
>DAHUXF010000459.1 GCA_027307295.1 Acidobacteriaceae bacterium | reverse complement strand
GACCGCGACTGGAACAATTTGAAAGTCATCCGCCGCCTCAAAGCCGGAGAAAAGAACATAAGCCAGCTGACGGGTATTGGCGATGAGGCATGGCTTGATGGCCATAGTGAAAAGGGCAAAGTGGGCATAGGAGGAATCCTTGCCCGTAAGGGAGCTTCGCACTTAATGCTGGAGTCGGCGGCATTAACCCCCATTGCATCAGTCGATCAGCTTAAGACCATTGCCAAGCGGATCGCTGGCGAATTGAAGTAGGGCCCAGCCGGGCTTATGCCTGGACTCGTTTTCGTTTTCGTCCCTGGGCAATTCTTGCCAGCAGGCGTTGGCCCAGGCAGCCGAAAAGAAATGCTATTGCCATAACGGCGCTGATGTGCCGCTCGCCGGAACGGAAAGTCACAACGCCCATGTAGTCGTAGACCGCGTATCCCGCCAGTCCCGCGACAGCGCCGAACAGCACCGGCGTAATGACGACAAACAGGTTGGGAATGCGCGACTCATTGCGGCCAAGAATCAATGATTGCGCGGAGCAGAACGCAGCTCCCAGCAAGCCGAAAAACAGGACGGAAGCTACCACTGGAATCTTGCCGGTGAGGAGCACGAAGGGCGCCAGCGCCACGGCTGCCAGTCCGCAGATCAAAACAAGAATACGGAGCTGTTCTCCGGTGTGTCTGGTCTTGTAGTACTGATTGGTGGAGTCCTCATTGCGCATTGCCATGGCTTCCGCCACGCACTCCGGGGTAAGCTGGTCGTCACTGACGGTAAGCAGATTTTCAATGGCCTCTGCGCGCCAGGAAGCGATCTTAAGCGCCTCTTCGCGCAGAACGTACGCGCGGTTGGCGAGCTCGGTCTGGTTCATGCCGTAGACGGCATAACGCTGGGCCGCATGCAGGCAGAACCAGCCACCCTCAATATCGTTGCTTTCCAGGCAGCGCCGGACATGATTGAGTTGCTCGTGCGCGGCCACGGCCCAGGAGTTGTCAGCCCCGGTGTTTCTCCGCTCCATAAAGCCAAGCTCTACGTTGAGGGCCTCTGCTTCGCGCAACAACCGGGAATTCGTACGGCTATCTTTAATGGAAGCCGCTTTAGTAGCAGCGATGGAAGTGTTGGGGACAGAAAAATCTTTTGCGGTCTCCGTCTGGCTGGAGCGTGGCCTGGCTTCCACGGCTACGGAAGGCTCAATAGGCGGCGCCTGCCGCTGTGTTAGCCCCACCCGCGAGAGCAGCGACTTCTCCTGTGGATGCGTGAGCCGCTCAATCGCCTGCGGGATCGGGAGCCATACGGCTTCCCCAATTTCGTTATTACTGGCGCTGGAGCTTTTGTCTTCAACGAGAGCCATTCTCCAGAAAAGCACGACCTTGGGCACGCCATTATCGGAGTAGCTGATGGTCCCCAGGTAATTGCCGATGCGGCAGGAACAGCCGGTCTCTTCCAGGACTTCGCGTATCGCGGCTTCCTGAAAGGATTCGCCATCATTCACCTTGCCGCGCGGAAGCGTCCAGTCCTGATGGCGTTTGCGATACACCACCATTACTTCATCGCCTCTGGAGGTGCTGCGCTGCAGAATGCCGCCGGCGGCTTTGATAACCGGCGGGTCTACCGGAGCGGTCGGAGCAATTGAGGTTGCCATATTTATTATTGAAGGATTCTAAAAGTGGATTGTAATCCGTGCTAGGGAAATCGCATCATTAACAAAGAAAATTTTTGGAATCCGGGGAAGCGGCAGGATTTTTATTTCCGTGAACTTGTGTCTGGCTATTTTTTCCTGGGCAGCGGCGTCAACGCAACCGGTGAAGCCGGCCCGGTTTCCAGTTCTTCAAATCCCCGCAGGATCTTTCCTGACGGTGCCCGCCGTAAGAAATAGACGTATTTGCGCAGGAGTGCGTCGTATTCTTCACGTTCAACTTCATACCAGTCGCCTTTAACTCCAATCGTAATGCTGGGCGTCCATGATGGTTTGGGCTGGGCAGCGGCAACTTTAAGGCGTCCATCGGAAAGTGCTTCAATGATGTCCGGCACGACGGCTTGGCGGGCCAAAAGGCGCTTGGCTGCCGCATTCTTCAACATGAAAAGGAGCGCAACGGGGAAACTAGGCACGATCTCTGAGAAGACAAGACCACCCATAAAACGTACAAGCCCTTCGCCCGCCAGATAGACCAGCAAGGCAGAGATGGGATGGACCAGATATTCCAGCGTGACGAAGATTGCCATGCCGGACTGGATGATTTCCCCGGCGCCGGATGTGTGTGGAGCCAGTTGGGCTCCCCGGGCAATGAAAAAGCTTTTGTAACGGAACACTGATAGCAGTACAAACAAGAGAAACTGCAACAAGCCTGACGCCGTGGCTGCCCATAGCGCATGGATCGCGGACTCCGGCCTGTGCGCCTTTCTTACAGCAGCGGGACAGAAGGAAAGGACGAAGTCACTGAGGATGGAGAGCATCATTTTGAGCTGGTCAGCCTATTGTATCTTTACGTTACTTCGGTAACGCCCAGATACGCGCGCTTCACGAAGTCATTGTTCATCAACATCTCGCTTGAGCCTTCCAGCGTAATGCGTCCGGTTTCCATCACGTAGCCATAGTGGGCAATCTGGAGCGTGTAGTTCACGTTCTGCCCTACCAGCAGGATGGTCACGCCCTGGCTGGCAATATTGCGGATAAAGTCAAAAATTTCATCCACCAGTTTGGGAGCCAGTCCCAGAGAAGGCTCGTCCAGCATGAGAAGCTGGGGTTCTGCCATCAGGCCGCGTGCAATGGCGCACATTTGTTGTTCGCCGCCGGAGAGTGTGCCGGCCAATTGATGCCGCCGCTCTTTGAGCCGGGGAAAAAGTTCATACACGCGGGCCAGTCCGGCATGCGCGCGTGGCCGTA
>DAHUXF010000458.1 GCA_027307295.1 Acidobacteriaceae bacterium | reverse complement strand
CTCATCAAAGGCCGCCACAGCTTTAAATTTGGCGGGGACGTGAACCGCCTGCCCATTACCGCTGATTTCACTGTGAATTTTGGCGGCATTTACAACTTTGGCGAACTGAGCGCCTCCAGCCTCAGCAGCAACTTTGGGCTGGTGAACGCGCCGAATTTCTCAGCTGTACAGGCGTATGGCCTGGGCATACCGCAGGTATTCATCCAGGGCATTGGCAATCCGCACGATCAGTTCAATCTTACGTCCATGGGCTTCTTTGCCCAGGATGCATGGCGCATCCGCAACAACCTTACCCTGAATTATGGCGTGCGCTATGACTATGAACTCACGCCGGTGTTTCCAGCGGTCAACGCTCTTTCACAGGCGGCACAGGACGCGCTGGGGATCGCCAAGGGTATCCCTCGAGACAACAACAACGTAGCGCCCCGCGTGGGACTGGCTTGGGACCCGAAAGGGAACGGCAAGACGGTGCTCAGGGGCTCGTATGGCATCTTCTATGACCATCCGCTGTTAGCGCTGGCCTTTGATTCTGACGTGGCTGATGGCAGCCGCGCGCCGCAGTTTATTTTGTTCGGCGGCTCGCCTTGCAATCCCGCCGCGCCTCCCTCACCCGCTGCCGCACTCAACCTGAATGCAACCAACGCCTTCCAGGGACTTCTGGGAGTTGGCAACTGCCTGCCGCCCGGCGTGGCAACGGCAGCAAACTTTATTGACTCCCAGCAGCGGTTCAATCCTGCGCCTAACGCTCCCTCTGTGTTCGCGAACCAGGCCTACCTCTCCGCCGGAGTCCCGCTGATCTCACAGCCATTCGGCTTCCCCACCGGCAAGAACTTCCAGTATGGCTACGCGGAACAGGCAGGGTTTTCGATTGAGCATGACATGGGACATGAGTTCGCCATCAGCGCCACTTATAACTTTACCGGTGGACGCCATCTCAACCGGCCCATCAACGTGAATCCGTCGAACCCTAAGGCGATCATTGAGAACTGGGAACGCGCCAATGCCTGGGCCGTCGCCAACAGTCAGCCGCTTTTCACCAACCCGCTCACCATTGGCACCTGCAACGTAGGCCCGGCTGGCGCTTTTGTGCCCCCGGCTCTTTTAAGCTTTTTCCGTCCATCCGGCATCAATCCATCCCTGGCCCCGGTTTTTGCGCCCTGTGCCGGACTGGCCAACCTGGTGGCTGGACAATACCGTCTGGGTCTGGGAGTTCCGGTCCCGTTCAGTGACATGATTGCCAACTTTTCCAATGGCAGCTCCGTGTATCACGGCATGACGGTGAACCTGCGTAAGCGCATGAAGAACCACTACGAATTCCTGGCATCGTACACATGGTCGCATGCCATCGACGACTCCACTGATCTGCAGTCCCTGCTTTCGCCCCAGGATGACCTTCATCCGGAGCAGGAGCGGGCGAATTCCACGTTCGACCAGCGCCACCGCTTTGTACTCAGCGGCATTTATAAAAGCGGCACTGCGGGCGTCGGCTTCTGGGGCAAATTCCGGAATAACTGGACCATGGCTCCGATCATCGAGTTCAGTTCGGGGCGTCCGTACAATATCGTGACGGCCACCGACCAGAACTTCAACTTCAGCACGTCAACTGACCGTCCTAACGCTGTTGCACCTAGTACGCCAACCAACGCTTGTGGCTTCCCCACAGTGTTGTCAAAGGCGTCGCCCACCGGGGCATTCCAGATACCCTGTTTCATTGATGCGAATCCGCTCGATGGATCTTTTACCGGGACCCTGAATGGAAACCTGGGACGTAACGCCGGCATAAAGCCCATGACGATCTTTACCGACATGCGCCTGGCCAAGACCATCGGCTTCAGCGAACGCATGAAGGTGGAAGGGATGGTGGATATGTTCAATTTCATTAACCGCTTTAACGTGGCGGATGTAAACAGTCTGTACACCACGGCGGGAACGCCTACAGCGGCTTTTGATCCACGCCAGGTCCAGTTCGGCCTGCGGTTGAGTTGGTAAGGTTCCCAAAAGTAACATCAGGCCCCGGTTATTTTCCGGGGCCTGTTTCTTTTATTCGTGTCAAAATAAGAAATACCGGGCCGGGTTTCCCGGCCCGGACAAAATTGTTCCGGACGGTTTGCGGTCCATCTGTAAAAAGGCAAAGCCAGGTAAAGGATTTGCGTAAAGGAGCTTTTGCTTGAAGCATTTCAGCTTGATCTGTGCAGTTGCCGGACTGCTGACGCTGATCTCATGTGACAGCACAGAGAGCAGAAAGTCGGCGCATCCGCCCGCACAAGCCATGGCTCCTGCTGCTCAGCGGCCAACTCCTGCTCAGGAGCCCTCTCCCGCAACGCAGCTTCCAGAGAAGGCCCAGGCGGCTCAACCGGAAAAGCCCGATGCCGTGCCGGCCATGATTGCGGAAGCCGAGAAAGCCTACGAAGCAGGGCAGGCGGACTATAAAGCAGGCCATCTTGATGCTGCCAAGCAAGACTTTAACCATGCGGTTGACGTGTTGATGCAAGGGCCTGTGGAGATCAAATCCGATAGCCGCCTGGAAGAGGAATTCGACAAAATTACCGAAGAAATCAGCAAGCTGGAGATGGTGGCCTTTAAGGAAGGTGACGGATTCAGCGAACAGCAGCCTGAACCGGCCCCCATTGATGAAGCCAATCAGGTGACTTTTCCTCCTGATCCCAAGGTCAAAGCAAAAGCGGAAGCCGATCTTAAAAACACCCAATCCGACCTTCCTTTGATGATTAATGACTATGTGGCCGGCTACATCAATTATTTTTCCACGCACGGTCGGGGAGTTTTTGAAGGCGCGTGGACCCGCTCAGGACGTTATAAGGAGATGATTCTCCGCATTTTCAGGGAAGAGGGTGTGCCGCAAGACCTGAT